>NZ_CP012478.1 GCF_001281315.1 Arthrobacter sp. ERGS1:01
CCATGGTCCGGCCATCTATTCTGGACAGCTGTCGAAGCCGCAACGCTGGGCGGCGCACGTGGACTCGGGCGCGAAGACATCGGCCGCATCGCCGTGGGAGCCAAGGCGGACCTCACCAGCGTCGATGTCAGTGGCCTGCTCGTCGGTGTTGGAACTGTTCCCCGCGAACCCTTGAACCACCTCATGTATGCCAACGGCCTCTCCGTCAGAAACGTCATGACTGATGGCCAATGGCAGGTGGCGCAACGGCGCGCTAACAATCGTCGACGAGGCGCGCCTGGTGCGCGACGCTGGCAAGGTCGTCCAGAGAATCTGGGACCAGATGGACGCGGACGGGGTTTTTGTAGACGAGCCCCGGAGCGACCTCGTGCCCGCTGCATCCGGTCACGTGTAGGGCACGGATACGCCCTGGTTTCGCGGCGTGAGCCACCGAGTCGACCGTTCGCCTATTTTTTCTTTTTGCTCATCCTCTGTACCATTCAACGAATTTGGAGTCATATCAATGAAGAACAATGCTCCCCGGGTACCAACCCTCTGGCGCAAGCTCATGGCGGCCGCAGTGCTGAGCACCGTGATAGCCGGCACAGCAGCGTGCGGAGGACCGGCACAGACGGCGTCCCACTCCGGCATCAAACGGCAACGCTCCCTTGGCCGCCCTGGTGCCGGCCAGCATCAGAGCCAAGGCACGATCGTCGTGGAACCCAACCCGATTTTGAACCGGCCGATTTCACACCCATCGGCGAAAACGGTGTCAAGGGTTTCAATATTGACCTCATGGATGCGATGGCCGCCAAACTGGGGTTGAAAGTCACCTACCAGAAAGTGCCATTCGACCAACTACTCGTCGGTGTACAGACCGGCAAATTCGACGCTTCGATTGCCGGCATGACGGACCGCAAGCAACGCCAGGCAAATGTTGACTTTGTCGACTACCAGGTTGCCGGAACGGTCTTCATGGTGGCCAAAGGTAACCCAAAGAACATCACCGGAGACGCCAATGGTGGCTGCGGTATTAAGATCGGCGGCGTTAAAGGCAACGATGACGAGCGACTGGTCGGCCTGATGGCAGCGGCGTGCACCGCGGAGGGCAAGCCGGCCCCGGAGTTGGTCACGTTCCCCACAGGCAGCGACAAGAACCTGGCGCTCACCTCCGGCCGTGTTGATGCCATTTTCTGGCCTGATATGGCGGTCCTCGGTGATCCAACGCGAGACCGGTGGAAAGCTTGAATCCGTGCCCGTGAATTTCGAGCCGAAGGTTTACCTCGGGATGATCTTCGACAAGAAGAATGCTCAGCTGCGCGATGCGTTCCTGAAGGCAACGGAGGCAATGCATGCCGACGGCAGCTACGACGCAATCCTGAAGAAGTGGGACGTCGCAGTCATCAACCTGCCCAAGCCCGGCGTCAATCTGGCCACGTCATAATCCATCCGGAGGGCGGGCGGCTATACAAACCAGCAAGCCCTCCGGATTCCCAATCGCAAAATAGGACAGGTTCATGATAATTTTCTCGAACGATATTTCCTGGGGTGGCATCCGACATGACAGTTAAGAGCATCCGCATCCGACAGGAGCCGGGAATTGCAGGAGAGACCCCGGAATTTATTTCCCCCGGCCCGGCTTTGGGCAGCCCAGTCCCCGGCATCAAGGCCAGACGCCGGAAGCCATATGGGCAATGGGCTTCAGGGGTCCTGATCCTGGCCGTTGCCGGAGCCTTTGTTTGGTCCCAGGCGGGAAACCAGAACCTGGACTGGGCAAGCGTCGGACAGTTCATGTTCCACCCGCAATACTCAGCGGAGTCGTCGTCACACTCGAGCTATCCGTCTTTTCGATGGTGATTTCCGTAGTGCTGGCGTTCGGTATTGCACTGATGTGCCAGAGCAGGAACCGGTTCACAGCGGCAGTGGGTCAGATCTACGTGTGGTTCTTTCGTGGAGTCCCACTTCTGGTCCAGATACTCATTTGGTTCAATCTGGCCGTTCTTTACCCCACCATTCTGGGAACGGACACTAATCAGCTGATCTCGGGGTTCACGGCAGGTCTATTTGCACTGTCGCTGGCCGAGTCGGGGTATATGGCCGAAATCATCCGTGGTGGCATACTCTCCGTCAACAAGGGGCAAACCGACGCCGGTCTCAGCATCGGACTCACCCGCGGGCAGACACTGCGACGCATCGTCATCCCACAGACCATTCGCGTCATTATTCCACCGACGGGCAACCAATTCATTGGGTTACTCAAGGCCAGCTCCTTGGTTTCGGCCATCGGGGGAAGCGATTTGCTCACTCAAACCCAGCTCATTTATGGCCAGAATTTCAAGATAGTGCCGCTGCTCATTGTGGCCACCGCCTGGTACCTCATCCTCGTCAGTGTCGCCAGTGTGGGCCAGTACTTCCTCGAGCGCCGGTTCAACCCCGACGGTGCCGCGTCAGGACGGTCCGTTCGGCAGCTGCTCAAAAGAAACGTCCTGTTGCAGAAATTCTCCCCTTCCCCTCGAAAGGCGGTCCGGCCATGACGCCTTCCGCAACGAAGCAACCCCTGATGGTTGCTCACGACGTCCACAAATGGCTCGGCGGAAACCACATCCTGCGCGGCGTCGACATGACGGTCCAGCCGGGCGAAATCGTCTGTGTCCTGGGCCCCTCGGGTTCAGGAAAGAGCACGCTCCTTCGCTGCATCAATCACCTTGAGCGCATCGACTCCGGCACGGTGGAGGTCGGTGGCGAGCGTGTGGGCTACAGCCACCATAAGGGCGAATTATTCGAACACACCGAACGGGAGGCCGCCCGGATGCGACGCCAGATCGGGATGGTCTTCCAGCATTTCAATCTCTTCACGCATATGACCGTGCTGGAGAACGTCACTTACGGGCCCCGCCGCGTCCTCGGGCTGTCCAAGGCCGAGGCCATCACCCAGGGACGTGATTCATTGTCCAAGGTGGGACTGGCGGAGAAGGCCAAGGCGTACCCCGCGCAGCTCTCCGGCGGGCAACAACAACGCGTGGCCATTGCCCGGTCCCTGGCCATGAAACCAAAGCTGATGCTCTTCGACGAGCCCACCAGTGCTCTTGACCCGGAACTCGTTGGCGATGTTCTCACCGTCATGAAGCACGTCGCCGAAGAAGGCATGACCATGATTGTCGTCACCCATGAGATCGGGTTCGCCCGTGAGGTTGCCGACCGGGTCGTGTTCATGGATGAGGGGCGGGTTATTGAACACGGCCCGCAGCAACCGTGCTTGACAGCCCGCAACACGAGCGGACCGCGAACTTCCTCCGCCATGTCAAATGAGCGTTCATGGATGGCGTACGCCGGTCCATACATGAGAACCGAGGGGCCTGACTCGTCAGGAGGCGCTCCGGACTGCAACGGTAGGGCGGACTACCGCCTCGCCCGGTGCCTATACATCAGCCGATAGTCTGAGGACTCCGGGCCCAGCCCGTCCCGTCAGACCAGCAAAGAGGAGCCTTCAAGAGTGTCCACCTTGGAAACACCGCCCACCGCCGTTACCCCACAAAGTCGGCTAGAGATCCCGGGAACCCAGCCGGTGCCAGCTGCCCCTGCTGCCCGGTCCCTGACCATTTCGGCCTATACCAAGATCCGGGACCGGATCATCAGCGGAGAGCTGGCTCCGGGGACCTGGCTCCGGGAAAGGGAACTGTCCGCCGAGCTGAAGGTTTCACGGGTTCCCGTGAGGGAGGCTCTCTTTCAACTCGAAACGAACGGATTCACCACCACCGGACCCCGTCACGGAGCCGTCGTGAAGCAACTCACGATCCAGGACGTCAACGAAATCTTTGACATTCGCCTAAGCATTGAAGTATCAGCGGCAAGCCTCGCTGCCAGGCAGGTCGTCTCCGGTGCATGTACAGACAGTCTTCTAGAGGCACTGGCACTGGCGGAGGCCCTCGCATCCAGCGATGACGAGCACGGCAAGGCTCAAGCGAATGTGGCCATTCACGACGAGATATTCAAGCTGACCGGCAATGAGCTTCTGGTGTCGATGATCCGTCCGGTGGCCAATCGAATGCGGTGGCTCTTTGGGAACGCCGTACATCAGGATTCCGGACAACTTTGCCTGGAGCACAGGCAGCTTTGTGAAGCCATTTGTGAGGGGCAAGCCGAGCTCGCCTCAGCACTGGCCACGGCGCACATTGAACACAGCAGGAGGCCAGCCATATCCCAACTCGAAGGGAAGCTGCCGGCCCGGCGTTCGACCGAACCCCGGGAAACCCGGTGGGAGGGCAACTAGGCGGAGGTTTCCACCCTAAATGAGCCACGTCTGCTCCTCTACCTAACCCGATACCCCGCGCGGATGGCGACCAACGGCGCCCTTCCCCGGTACGCGCGCAACGATATCCCGCGATTTGACGTGCCAACGGACCACCGGCGTTGTTTGACCGCCGATCCCACCAACTACAAGAGGTGCCCATGACGCCCACTCTCACTGCTTCCATACTTGAAACATTGGTGGATTTGTGGTCGACCATCGCGGCCGTCGAACAGCGCCTCGGTGACATTGCGAGGGGTACCACCCACCAGCCAGGGCGCACCTCCCTCCATTTGCCGTCCTCCGATACCCGCTACCTCGTGATGTCCGGGCTGGCAGATGCCCGGACCCTGACGGCCGTAAAGCTCCTATTGGTCCTTCCCACGCACGTGACGGCAAGACTGCCGACTGAGCGTTCGAGCATTCTACACGCCGACCAATACACGGGTGAGACCCTGGCCCTGCTCGACGGCAGGGTGCCCACACGCATGCGCACTGCTGCGGCAAGCGCCGTCGCCAGCAAATATTTGGCCCGCCCAGCAAGCTCCACTCACGGCCTCCTTGGGGCCGGCGCCTTGGCCATCGCTCACGTGAAGGTAATGCTCCAGGTGCGTTCCATTGACACCGTGGTCCTGTGGTTCCATAGCGCCGCCGTGGAGTCTTTCAGTGCAAAAACCGCTCACAACTCCGTCAACGCCAGTTCGGCGTCGACTATCCAGGAGGTAGTGAAGTCGGCCGATGTGCTCTGCGCTCTGACCCCATCTGTGGAGCCTTTAGGCCGCGGCAAGTGGTTCCGACCAGGGCTCCACATCAACGCCGTCGGAGCCCGTCCCCGTCCAATCCACCGCGAAATCGACTCCGCTGGTATGGGCAGTTCCCAAGTGTTCGTAGACAGCATGGAAACAGCCGTGGAAAAACCCGGTGATATGACGAAGCCGCAGTCTCGATCAGAGACGTCCGCGGAGAACTCGGAGCGGTCGTCGCCGGCCAGCCGGCGGGGCGCAGCATCGACAAGGACATCACGCTGTCTAATTCCGTGGGCCTCGGCCTGCTCGACTTGGCCATCGGCCACGTGCTGTTCGATACCGCCGTCCGCCACAACTACAGACCCCACATCAACATGGCACAGCGAGGAGACTAACCGTGCGTGACAGGCACCGAGGTCGCAGAGGTCTGCCCGCCCCCAGCAAACGATCAACTACGGTGTGGGTCCTACTTGCCTTAGCGCTCGTTTCGATCAACCTGCGCCCGGCAATCACCACCGTCGCAGGCGTCATGGGGCAGCTCCACACCAGCTTCGGAATGGATCCCAACGTGCTGTCCGTGCTGGGTGCCCTGCCCGTGCTAGCTTTTGGAATCTCGGCGCCGTGCGGGCCCTGGCTCGCTCGCCGGCTTGGCGCCGGCCGGGCGGTGGCCGTGGCACTGCTGGTGCTCGCCGCTGCGCTTATCGTCCGTAGCCTGGTGCCTGTCCTGCTGCTCCCAGGAACCTTCCTGGCCGGTGCGGCAATCATGACTGCCAGCGTGCTGGTGCCGCAGATCGTCAAGGCCAACCGGGGGACCGGTTGGTGGATAGGGCTGTGCACCATGGGGTTCGGGCTGGGCGCCGCCTTGGGTGCTGGACTGGTGCAGCCCCTGCAGGACCTGATGGGTGGAAGCCTCGCCTGGGCGCTGGCCATCTGGGCAGTGCCGGCCCTGCTGGGTGCCGGGCTGATCCACCGCGCCGGTGGCGGACGACCGGACGCGGCCGGACCCGTACCGGCGGCGGGGGTCCACCCTGCAGGGGCGGGCGCGGTGCCGCTCCGGAGGCAGCGAACGGCGTGGGCTGTGACCACGTTCTTCGGGCTTCAGGCGCTGCTCTACTTCGCCATCACGTCGTGGCTTGCCGTTTTCCTCGTCTCGAAAGGCCTGGGGCCGGGCGGTGCAGCAGCGCTGCTGGCCTGGTTTAGTCTGGCTGGCTTGCCCGCAAGCCTGCTGGCCCCCGTGCTGGCTGGCCGGCCGGCCGTCTTGCGGATCATGGCGCCCGGGCTGGGCATGCTGGTGGCCCTCGCCCTCTTGGGCGTCCTCCTGGCCCCAGCAGAGCTGCAGCTGCCCATGGTGGGCATCCTGGGGGTTGTGCAGAGTGCCGGCTTCGGCCTGGCTATGGCGCTTGTTGTCATCCGCTCGGCGGGGCCGCAGACAGCGGGCAGACTATCTGCGATGAGCCAGGGGCTCGGCTTCGCCCTGGCCTCCCTGGGCCCACTGGGGGCCGGGCTGCTGCACGAAGCTACGGGCGGCTGGGAGGCCACGTTCTTCGCGTTGGCCGGGGTAGCCTTGCTCCTCGCGAGTGCCGGGTACTTTGCCGTGAGCGGGGCCTTGGTGTCCATGGAATCCGACGAGCCGGACTCTCGGATTCTGCCGGCCTACATCGGAAGTCGCTAGATGTACTTGCCAAGGGACATTAGCAACATGCGGCGCGGCTGAGCGACATGAACAAGACCACTGGGCGAGATAGAACTTGTGTAGAGGTCCATCGATTCAACCCAGAGGTGTTCTTCAGTTCTACGCAATTCAGTCGGGCAAATCTCAGTGCTGGTTGAAATGCGAGCCGTTTTGTGGGGGGAATACTTCGCCACGTTGATGGGACTATTTTGGCTCTTCAGAATCCACGGTGTAATTTCTGTCTGAATCCGCCGGATTCCAGTAATGATCTGGCGACGTAGTTGGTGAGGTTCCGGAGGCCTAGGGCTGAGCCTCGGTGGTGCTCTAGCCTCCCGTCAATTGTCTCGCTTGGGCCGCTGGAGGTACCGGGTCGGTCGAAGTAGGCGAGCACGTCCGTTGCCCGGCGTTTGAGTGTCCGCCCCAACGTTTTGAGTTCCGTGGGCCGGACTCCGGTGCTGAGGGGTCCAATCTCGGCCTGCATCTGTTTCTTTCCTTGGGCTCGGTCTAGTTCGCGGTCGGCGATGGTCATGCGTTGGTAGATGCCCCAGGTGGCTGCCACTTCACCATATGTACCCAGAGCTAAATGGTTTTTCAGTCGCTTTTGTTTTTTCTCGGTAAGCAACCCTCCGCCGCTATGAAGGGTTCGTCTGGCTTTGTAGAGCGGGTCGCCGGCACGTCCACGGTGCCCGGACGTTGTCTGTTGAACCCTGCGCCGGCACACATCCAGTGCGTCCCCGGCCAGGCGAGGCCGTCCCGCAAGCCGTTGGCGGATTCAACCGGTCGTTGCACCACCACCTTTGTTGTGAGGTGTGGTGCATGCATTCGAGGATGAATTCATCAAGAGGTCTTCTCTTTGTCACTCAGCCACGCCGCATGTCCCTAACGTCCCTGGGTAATACACCTAGTCCGTCCCTCTGCCGGATACGGTGAGAAGTCGTCCTCGCTCCTTGCTGCAGGCCACGTTGGGATTGATCGTGGAAACCGATTCTCCTGCCGGTGCCCGAGATTGGCATGGGTAGTGGCATCACCTTGGTGTGGTGCCACTACCCATGGATCGGACGTCTCTGTCGGCGGGTTCCGGTCCTGTGTTTCCCAGGGTTTCCGGGAGTTCGTTGAGAGAAGGATCCGGGTGGAGCAAGTGGCGATGAGCTCGTGATCTCACGTGAACGGGGTAATTCTTTTCGCTGGAGCACGATTCTCATCGTCGACGTTCGAGATGGGCTGTCGCTGACCACTTAGCTACTTGGTCTGCGCGACTTCTTAGTGGCCTGTGGCGGGTTTGTTCACGAGGGGGATTTCGCGGCCGTCGGCATCGAGGATCTTTCCATCTTCGCACCGGTCGCCGTCTTTGAGATGGGTCAGGATGGAGATATCGATTTGGCGGTCCGTGCCGGCGGCAAAGACCGACGGGTTCTCGGAGTTGCCGCGTTTGAGGTGGTTGAAGAGTAGGTTCAACAGGATCGCCATGAGGGCGGCGGAGCTGATGCCGGAGTGGAAGATCGTGGAGAACCAGGTGGGGAAGTCGTCGTAGAAGGTCGGTGAGGCGATCGGGAGCATTCCAAATCCGAGGGCGACCGCCACGATGATCAGGTTCATGTTGTTCTTGTAGTCGACAGTGGCGAGGGTGCGGATGCCGCTGGCGGCTACGGTGGCGAACAAAACGATGCCGGCGCCGCCCAGGACGGACATGGGAACCGCCGCGACGATCCGGCCCACGATCGGCAGCAGTCCCAGGGCAACCAGAATCACGCCGCCAGCCGAAACCACGAAACGGCTCTTAATGCCGGTAACGGCCACGAGCCCCACGTTTTGGGCGAAGGCGCTTTGGGTGAATGATCCAAAAATGGGAGAGACGATGCTGGAGGCCATGTCGGCGCGAAGGCCGGCGGCGATGCGCTTTGAGTCCACCTTGGTTCCAACGATCTCACCCACCGCTAAAATATCCGCCGTGGTTTCGGTCAGGATCACAAGCACGACAATGACCATGGAAATGATCCCAGCGATCTGGAACGTGGGCATCCCCAGATGGAACGGTGTTGGGAACGCGAAGAACGGACCGACGCCGACCTTGGAGAAGTCTGCCTTGCCAAGGATAACGGCCACAACCGTGCCAATGATCATGGCCAGCAGGATCGAGAGCCGGGAGATCGTGGCGTTACCCAGCTTGCTCAGCAACAACACGATGGCCAGTGTCCCAAAAGCGAGCAAGATATTGGAGGTGCTGCCATAGCCGGGAGCTTTGGCATTGCCACCCATCGCCCAGTTCGCTGCGACCGGCATGAGGGTCAGCCCGATCGTGGTGATGACGGTTCCGGTGACCACGGGTGGGAAGAATTTGACGATCTTTGAAAAGATGGGGGCGATCAGCAATCCTATTGCCGCGGAAACGATGACGGCACCGAAGACGGCCTGGATTCCACCGCCGCCGTTGACGATCGCCACCATCGTGGCCACCGACGCGAACGAGACCCCCTGGACCAGGGGGAGCTGGGAGCCGAAGAACGGCACGCCGAGCGTCTGCAGGAGCGTGGCAAGCCCGCCCATGAAAAGGGCTGCTGCGATGAGCAAACCAATGTCCTGCCTGTTCATCCCGGCGGCCTGGCCGATGATCAGGGGGACGGCGATGATGCCGCCGTACATGGTCAAAACATGCTGGAGGCCGTAGATGAAACTTGGCCCGATTCCGAGCCTCTTGTCCTCGGGACGAATGATTTCGGTGGATGGAGCTTGGATCTTGGTCATAGCGGACCTCCTTGTCTGCTTACCCTTGGTATGCGTGCAGCCCGCTTTGGGAGCTGCCGCC
This sequence comes from Arthrobacter sp. ERGS1:01, assembly GCF_001281315.1. Classification (NCBI taxonomy): domain Bacteria; kingdom Bacillati; phylum Actinomycetota; class Actinomycetes; order Micrococcales; family Micrococcaceae; genus Arthrobacter; species Arthrobacter sp. ERGS1:01. Next base: position 9,489 of record NZ_CP012478.1, read on the forward strand.
TCGGGTGGGTGGGGGTTGCGGCCCCCGACCCACCCACTGATGACTTCTAGCAGAAGCCGGCTATGCCGTCCCAGGCGTTGCCGGCGTCGCTGCCGTTTTCGCGGGCCACGGTTGCCTCGATCAGCCCGTAGGGGCGGTCAGCGGCGAAGAACACCTCGCCCGGGTTGTCCTGGCCAAACGGGGACAGGTCGACCACGAAGTGGTGCTTGTTCGGCATCGAGAACTTGATCTCGTCGATTTCCTCGTGTGCGGCCATGACCTTCTTGCCCATGTCGAACAAGGTCTGCTGGAGGGCGTGGGAATAGCTCTCGGTGAAGCCTTCGAGCAGCAGGGCCTTGACGTCGTCGTAGGCCTTGTTGAAGTCAAGGGCGCCGACGGCGTCGGGGTTGTAGCGCCAGCGGGCGGCAACGTCGGTGGCCAGGACCCGGTCGGTGGTCTCGGCCAGGGTGGTGTACTTGTCCTTTGGGTAGCCGACGAATCCGGACTCGGTGGACTTGAGCACCGTCAGGCCCTTCAGCCCGCCCAGCACGTGCGCGGTGTCCCCGTCCCGGACGACGACGGCGGTGCGCACCTCCTGGCCGCTGCGCACGAACGAGTGGTTGTGCCCGGTGCCGTTGGCCTGGATCCGGTCCCAGGCGTAGGACTCGGCTGCCCAGCGGCCGCCGGTCACCCAGTCGAAGGATTCGGTGAAGTGCGTGGCCAGGCGCAGCAGGAACGCCTCGGGGGAGCCGACGCCGTCGCGGGCAAAGGAGTAGATGGTGTTCTTCTGGGTGTCGGTGGCCACCACGTGGGAGTTGTCCCCGTGCAGGTGGGCGTCGGCAAAGTCGCCGCGCAGCTGTGAGGTGACGTTGAGGTCCTCGATGCTGTGGCGTTCGGTGTCGCGGGTGATCTTGACCAGGCGCACCTCGGCCTTGCCGTACTGGTTGGCGCCCAGGATGATGTTGTGGTTCGTTGACATGATTAGTTTCCTCTGTACGTTGAGTAGGCGAACGGGCTCAGCAGCAGGGGCACGTGATAGTGCGCCTGGCCCTCCCGGACCGCGAAAGTGAGTGAAACCTCGGGGAAGAAGGTTTCGGTGTTGGTGGTGGCGAAGTAGGCGCCGGTGTCGAAACGCAGCTGATAGTTCCCGGCCGGCAGCGCTGCCGGCCCCAGGTCCTTCACCCGTCCCTGCGCATCGGTGGTGCCCGAGGCGATCTGCGCCCATGCCGCGCCGTTGCGGGCATGGAGTTCGACGGCGACACCCTCGGCGGGTTGCCCGGCCGCGGTGTCCAGGATGTGGGTGGTGATCAGTGAGCTCATGGCTGTAGCACTCCTTGGAGGCGCAGGACAGCGATTTCACGCAGATGTTGAGCCACGATAGGAGCCTCTTGCTCGGGAGTATTGATGAGGCGTCGCTGCAACGCTGCGAGAATTTCCTGCGGCGTCCGGCCGGCGGCCCTGATCAGGAACACCTGGCCAAACTTTTCCTCGTAGGCGCGGTTGCCTTCGGCCAATGCCCGGGCAAGCTCCCGGTCGGCAGGATCGACGCCGGATTGTTCCCTGCGCGAATGTTCCGCCTCGGCGCTGTTGCCGGCCGGCCGTTCACCGATCCGCGGATGGTGCGCCATGGCGGCGGCGATCTCTTCAGCCGTGAACGGGACGGCGGCGGCCCAAGCCTGGCTAAACAATTGGCTCAAGTCGGGGAACGGGCGGGAATCGAGCATCGCATCGATCCACCGTTGGATATCGATGCAGGGACGAAGGATCTCATCCAGCTGCGCCCTGGATGCTTCGTTAAATTGTTGCAGCAACATGTTTGCTGTCCTTGGAACTCAAATGCTGGCATCCACGGCGTAGGCTATACGAACTTTTGTAGATTTTCGTATCGTGGAACTGTTATTTCAGCATATGAAATAGTGAACAGCATCACAAGGATATTGTCAATTTGGTTGGTGTTTCAATTGTTTCGAGTGTCATCGCGGAGTCGTCTCGGCGGATGACCCATGACCCAAAATGGATCGCATTCGGACGGGCTCCTACCTCTTTAGGCGGAGCCAGGGTCCTAGGTCATTTCTGGGTCTCGTGCAATTCATGGGTTTGCCCGTAGGGGACTTCGTTGCTGAGGGCGACGGTGTATCTCGTGTGGTCGTGTCGGGTCACGAGGATACCGTGCAGCCGTTCTTCCATGGCGAATCCGCGGGCGATAGCCTCGGCGGCATTGAGGTCGTCTTCTAGGCTGACCGGATCATGGGCAACAATCTCCAAGTATCGGTCGGAATGGTGGGTGATCATTAAAGGACTCCAAAATTGTGCTGTCTGGGTGCTGGCGTGGAACGTACCAGATCGACAGGGCCGGGAAGAAGGTACTGGGCCAGGGGTCGCACGCGACGGGATCGTTCGGGGGATTATCTGGCCTAAGTAGTGTGCAAACGGGGTCGGGACGGGGTGTTTCCCGGCTGGTCCACATCAAGTGTGGAGTGCCGTAGTCCCGGAGGCAAACTTGGTCCACTCCTGACTCGGTAACTGTGCCCGGACCCTAGTAGTATCTCCTTGGATTTCCCCGAGGCGCGGCTGCCCTGGGACTGGCCGCCGCAGCCGACCTGTTCATCGCCAATGCCCAGACTCAGGCGCTCAAAAGCGCCCGCACCTCTAGGGTGTCCTCAGGGAGAGCCGAGGATTCCTTGCTGCCAGAATTGGATATTGCCTGTGAACGCAGGAGCGAGTCCACCGAAACGCACTCGTCCGCACTTTGCCACTTCCGCGGCACTAACAGAGCGGATCATCGCCCAGCCCCTTGAGCGGATCGTACATCCGCCCTCTTCCGAGTTTTTCGCAACTTAGGGCATACTCGTATTAAACGAATATCATTCGCTTTATGGAAGTCCCGCTCGGGCCCTGTCGAAGACACTCCGGTCAGGCTAAGCCTTCCACCCGTCCGGTTCCAATGGAGGAACAGCATGTCACGCATTACTGCCAGCCAAGATAAGGTCACCGTTGAGAATTGGCAGGAGCCTGGCAGTTTATCCTGGTCCTTTCTCCATATGGATGAGCTGTTCCCCAGTGCCGGGATTCGCGCCGTAGCCGCGGCCGCCGACAACGCAGGTTCCCCCGAATTGCCCGAAGATTCATTTGGACTTCGGGGGCTGGCTGTCCAATTGCCGGACGGTTCGGACAGTACGGTTGCCGAGATTCTGGCTACCACCAACACCGATGCCTGGATGGTCCTGCACGGCACCGAAGTGCTCGTTGAGGAGTATTTCGGCGGGATGGGCCCTGGGACCAGGCACCTGCTGATGTCCGTTAGCAAGTCAATCGTGTCTTCGGTGGTTGGCGCCTTGGTAGCCCAGGGGAAGATCGATACCGCACAGCGGATCGACCACTACATTCCGGAGTTGCGCTGTAGCGGCTACGAGGGCGCCACTGTGCGGGACCTGTTGGATATGCGCAGCGGTATCAAGTTCTCCGAGGAATACCTGAACCCCGAGTCCGAGGTGCGGAAACTGGACGAGTCCGTGGGATGGGCACCCCCTGCCGGGGGAGCGGACACCCTCAAGTCGTTCCTGTTGACACTGGAACAGGCCCGCGACCACGGCGGCTATTTCGAATACCGCAGTTGCGAGACAGACGTCCTCGGCTGGCTTTGTGAGGCTATGGGCGGAAAGCCGTTCGCTGAGCTTGCCTCCGAGGTCCTGTGGTCGCCGATGGGTGCCCGCCACGACGCCTATATCACCCTGGACGTGGCCGGTACTGGCATGTTTGACGGCGGCATCTGTGCCACGCTTACGGATATGGCCCGCTTTGGGGCGATGATCCGTGACGGGGGTGTTTCGCCGGCCGGCCGACGGATCCTTGCGCCTGAATGGGTTGAGGATATCTTCAACGGCGGCCCTGACTCTACCGAGGCGTTTGCGGCGGGCGACCATGCGGAAGAGATGCCGGGCGGAAGTTACCGCAGTCAGTTCTGGTTCCTTTCGGAGAATCGGAACGTGGCCTATTGTTTGGGTATCCATGGTCAGATGGTCTATATCAACCGAAGTTCCGGCGTTGTTGGAGTCAAGTTCTCCTCAACAGCGTTGCCCGTTGATCCTTTCGAGGGTCCTGCCGCGGCGGCGATGTTTGAGGCTATCAACAGGCGGTTGACCCTTTCCCCGGCCAGATGAGGGGGCGGCCAAAAAGGCCTAAAAAAGAGTCGAATCGCCTGAACCGCGTACAGAGGTCTTTGACACACGGGAGTGGCCACAAGTCATGTTTTGCTCGAACAACGCAGCTGGCCCACGCCGAACATGGCACTTGCCGGCAGCCTATCTACTCCTAAATCCCAAACCCCTAATCTTTCGGTGCCGCTTGGCATTTAGGAGTAGATAGGCTGGATGATGTGACTTCGCTTATCTTTGCCGTGATCCTTGGCTGCGTCTATTGCTACCTCCGCTGGAAGGATCGGCGGATGCTTCGCAACGGGATCGTGTTGGTGGCGGCATGCTGGTTTGCGCTGTTGGGAGTGGCCGAGATTCTGGCCCAATGGTTTCCCTGGACGAGTTGGATTGCCCTGGGTTTTGTGGCCTTGACGCCGCTGGCCGTGCTGGTTCTCGCAGGCTTTCTGATCGCCAATGGTGTCACGATGCTCCGCCACGAGGGGCGTAGCCTGGGTAACCTGCTCTCGCTGGTAACTGGGGTAGCGTTGTTGGTCTTGCCCCTCCTGGCTGTTCTGTTGGTTCTTAGCATGAACCCGTTGGCGATCGGTTTGGCCGCACTCCTTTTCTTTCTCTGCAGCTATTTCGGCGTGGTCTTTGTCGTGTTTCTCGCCTATGCCCTGGCCTACGGACGGATGAAGCAACGCACAGACCCGGACGCCGTCGTCGTCCTGGGATCCCAAATTATCAACGGGAAGGTGCCGCCCCTGTTGCAATCTCGCCTAGACAAGGGACTGGACATTTACCAGGGCGCGCCCATCGGTGCGACTCCTCTCCTGATCCCGTCCGGCGGGCAAGGGCCCGATGAATCCGTCGCCGAGGGGGTGGCGATGGCCAGGTATCTTGTGGATGCCGGCGTGCCCGCGCATGACGTGGTCGCAGAGGACAAGGCCGTGAACACCGCCCAAAACCTGCAGTTCTCCGCGGCCTTGGCACGTGACCACAGCCGGGGAGATGCCCTGGTGGTCGTCACCAACAACTATCACGTGCTTCGCGCGGCACTGCTGTCCCGCAAGCTTGGCCTTGATGCCGAAGTAGTGGGCTCTCCGACCGCAAGGTATTTCCTGCCCAGCGCCTTTTTGCGCGAGTTCGCCGCGATTCTGGTCGAACACAAAACCCTTCATGCGATCATGTGCTTGCCGTTCCTTGGCATTACCGGGCTGCTGGTCATCGGGGTCCTGGCCGCCTCGCATTGAGGGCAATCCCTGGGTTTCTTGGCGGCCGTCGGCGTCGAGGAGCTTTCTGGTGGGGTGGCGGTTCCTGCTATATCGGCGTCAATGTGGCCGGACTTAGCCCTTGGAACTCTTATCTGACCGATGGCCACTATTGTGATCCAGAAACGTCCCTTCCACCGTTCATGATAGTGATCTCGTTTGTCTCCATGCGGTGATTAGGCGTTGATGGGCTCGCTTTCTGGTTCTGGTTCTGTGGGAAGTTGTTCGTCGAGTCCTGGTTCGGGGGTTGGGCGGCGGAATCCTCTAGTGATCCAGGTGAGGTATCCGACGCCGGCTACGAGCCAGCAGCCGCCGATCATGAGCGCTACTGGGCTGAGCTGGGTCAGCATGTAGGCCGTTACGCATGCGCCGAGTCCGGGGATGATCACGTAACCGATTACTCCTACCGGGCGGGTCTTCCGGTTCCGGACGAAGTATGCGATGACGCAGATATTGACTACGGTGAAGGCGCTGAATGCGCCGAAGTTGATGAAGGCGCTAGCTGTTTCCAGGGACAGATTGAGCCCTACTATGCACATCAGAAGTGTGGCGAGGATGCAGTAGATCGGTGTTCGTGTGCGGGCATTTAGTTTTCCAAAGATTCGTTTGGGGAACACGCCGTCCCGGCCCATGATGAACAGCATTCGGCTTGACCCGAGTTGGACGGCGAGGCCGGCGGCAAAGCCTGCAATGATGCCCGCTAGGTTGGTCCAGTCGGCAAACGCTTGTCCACCAACTTGGATTGACAGGCTGTATCCGGCAATTTGGGGGTCATCGAACACGCCGCCGGGATGGACGAGCTGCATCAGGTAGGCGACGCCGGAGAAGAGGACGCCACCGATTCCTACGACGAGAAGGACGGCGCGAGGAATGGTTTTCCTGGCGTTGTGGGTTTCCTCCGAGAGGGTTGTAACGGCATCAAAGCCCAGGAAGGAGTATGCGGCTATTGCCGCGGCACCGGAAATTCCGATGAGAGTGGTGTCGTGGTTCCACAGGGGTGCGGTGTAGGACACCGGGTGGGTGTGGGTGAGGTAGGCCACGCAGTAGCCGGCGAAGAGAAGGACCAACAGCAATGCCCCGGTGGTGAAGACTTTGTTGACTCGGTCGCTGAGGACGACGCCGGCGATGTTGATTACCGTTGTGAGGACTGCGTTGATGAGCATCCAAACCCATATGGGGATCTGTGGGTACTGGGCGTTGAGGTAGATGCCTTGGGTGAGCCAGGCGAGCATGGGAAGGAAGAGGTAGTCGAGTAGGACGCTCCAACCGACCAGGAACCCGATAGGGGAGTTGAGGAGTTTTCTGGCGTATGAGTAGGCCGATCCCGACGTTGGGAAGAGCCTGGCCATTTTTGCGTAGCTAAGTGCGGTCAGGAAGATTGCGATGGTGGAAACGATGAACGCTGTGGGGGCTGTTCCTGCGCTGGCTGCCGCGATGATGCCGAAAATGATCATGACAAGACTTGGCGCCATGTAGGAGAGGCCAAAGGCGACAACGGACGTGAGTCCGAGTTTCGGGACGAGGGTTACGGGCTGGGTCGTCATGCCTGTACCTGGCCCTGCGTGGGGCGGTGGTGGACGGCGCCCTCATGGCGGAGGTCTTCCGGGGTGTCCGGTCAGATGGCCGGGCGCCAGGTGTTTGGGTCGATGTACCCGTTGTAGAGCGGTAGTTCGAGCGGGGTATCGCCGGGCTGGAAGTGGCTCCATGGCCAGGAGTCACCGCTGGTGCCGAACATCCGTGCGGCCGGGACCTGTCGAAGTCGACAACGGTGGTCAGCGTAGTGTCTTCAGAGCCGTTGGCTTCCAGCCGGAGGCTTCCTTCTGGATCGACTAGAAGAGATTTTCCATACGCAGTCGGCGACGCACCATTGACACTAGCCACCCACACCTGATTCACGATCGCGTTCGCAACATTGATCGGAATCTCTTGGGCACGCCCTGCTGTAGGGGTCTGGACAATATTGACGATCATTTCGGCACCCATCCACGCCAGATGGCGGGAGAGCTCCGGATACTAGGCGTCATAGCAGATGGACAACCCGATCCGACCCTTGCCAGGCATGTCAAACACTACGAAGTCTCGCCCTACGGACACGGGCTCGTAGGGTCGCCAGGTGAAGATCTTCCGGTAGGTTGCCACGAGCTCGCCAGCAGGGTTGTAGACGCTGCCATCTGATGTTCGTTCCAGGACGGTGCCGGAGATGAGCCAGATTCCGAGTTCCCTGGCAACGTGGAAGGCCCTTGGCCGCGGGGGTCATCTAACGGTTGTGCGTACGCGTCGTAGTACTCCTCATCGCTCATTGACTCGGCGTCAATTGAACAGAGGTGAAGTTCCGGATAGACGGCCAGTTCTGCTGCGTTGGGGGATTTCATCCGTTGACGCAGCCCGTCGGCAAAGGTCAAGAACGATTCCGCCGGGGATTGAACGAGCGCTAGCCGAAGGTGACGGCCCATGGGAAACCTTGCTTTCTGAACACTGTGGAACGGAGCGGGATGAATGGTTTCGATCCGCAAATGTTGCTGTCAGGAGATCAGAAGATTCCTATTAGGCAACTCACTCGACAGTCGAATCCCTATCCTGAGAGATCGAGGAGAAGGGTAACGAAGAAGCCGTGAGGCCTTGGGGCTACGAGTGCGAGCCGCGGTGATGGCTCACAAGACGTCAATTCACTTCGTGGTGGACTAACGGTTACCAAGGTACCCTCGTGCCATGAATATGAATCAAGTTCATTTATTATGATCGCGATCACACTCAGACGTCAAGACCATCATTTTCAAACGATCCACCTGCAGCGGTCACCCTACGCCCACGACGGATAGTGAGGATCATGAGGACAGCGACACGGGTGGATGCAGGGCTCAATGAGGTGATCGTCGGCTTCGATGCGGCGAGGCAGACCGGGTGCTGCAGCGGTGTGGCACTGGTCAATTCACCTCCATTCCATGTGATCTAATTCACCATATTAATTTGATTTCATTAGGGAGAGGGGGCATGCAATGACTCTGGTGACCACGGAGGAACCGGCGATGATTCGTCTGGCGTTAGTCGGTTGTGAGTACCTCACCCGCTTGGGATTGAGTCGAATCCTGGCCGGGGCTCCGTTTCTTCAAAACGTGGGCACGGTCGAAAGAGCGCATGACGTTCTTCAGCTCCTGAGCGTTGGTACCTTGCATCTGGTGTTGGTGGATGCTGGCATGGGAAGAGTCGAGGCTATTCGGACATGCGAGGAGATTTCCGCGTTCCCGCATCCGCCCGGAGTGGTGGTGTTAGGGGATTTTGACGAGCAGACTGCCGGGGAGTTGATCGTTGCGGGGGCCGCCGCGATCCTTGCCCCTGCAGCAGTGACGGGAGATTTGCCGGCAGTATTGAGAGTGGTTCACCTGGGCGGGGTGCTAATTCCGCATCCTCGGGTCTACCTCTCGGCGGATGCCGCGGAATCGAGTGAGGCTCGGCGGTTTAAAGAATCTTGTGCCAGGCTGAATGCCCGAGAACACGCGGTGGCCAAAGGGATTGCGGACGGCCTATCCAACGCGGACCTAGGACGCCAGCTTCTGCTGAGCGAGGCCACCATCAAACTGATGGTCTCTAAGGTCATGCTCAAGCTAGGAGCTGGCAACCGTGTCCAAATCGCCGTCATTGTGACCAAAGCCCAGTACGGCTAGCGCGTGTCTCCTAATATTGCGGGCGGAGTGCGCGGAACGCTTGGAAGGTGCCGCGTACTCCTGGTTTGGCCGGCCCGCAGTAGGCCCGTATTCAGCCATTGCTTCCATTCACAGACTTGCGGAACCGCCTCTTCCAGGACCACGGCAGGATACTGTGATGCAACCGAAAGAGGAAAACAGTGACTGGTTTCGATGTAAGCCTTCGACAAAAGGCAGACGCCCCGGAGAGGACAATTTCCCTGGCAGGGTGGAGTGCTTCGCACTTGGGATGGATTGGTGACCTCGTTGAGAACGGTCAGGCCGAGCTGGTGGTTGACCATGGCGGATATCCCTACATTTACGAGCTAAATGCCCGGCAAATTCTTCCGTGGTTCGCCCCCGTCGTCCGCGAGGAGCTGGCCTGGCGCCTCAACTGCAAAGCCATCCGAGGTAGTTGGAACACTCTCTTTGGTGCCGGCACTCTTCTTGAGACCGAATTAGCCGCCTGCCCAAGCGATGCGATATTGCAGGTGGAAGCCTGGGACCAAACCTAGGGCACTTGTCATGGACAAGTTTTCCAGCCTCGGCCCTAGGATGAGGCATGTGGATCGTAGAGGTTGTCCGTGTCTTTGGTGTGGTGCTCGGCTTGTACGGTGCGTTCCTGACAGTCCCAGGTGCCACCAGCAGAATCCGAGACGACTACTCCGTATTGGGGCGCAATCTCCGGAAGCTGGGGCAAACGCTATGGGAGCTATTGCTAAATCGTAAGTCTGTATCGGTCCATGTGGCGGCTGCGTCCGCAACCGCCGGTGCGCATGCTCCAACCGTGTCCGGCGATACTCGTTCCCTTCAACCGCTCGAGGGCGACATTGAAGCGCGAATCGAGCAACTATGGGCCAATGATGAATGGCTGGATCAAAGAATTAAGGACGTTCAGCAAAGTCTTTATAAGCAAGTCAGTGAGATCAATCAAACGCTGAAAGTGGCTCAAGATTCAACGGAAAATGCCCTCAGTCGATTGAGAGCTGAGGGGCAGGAAGACAAACGACTTGCCCTCGTCATTAGCGCCCGTGGGTTGCCGATGATCGGTCTCTCGATCCTGCTCCTGGGATTACCCGACGGCTGGGTTGGGAACGGGTGGGTCGGTTGGCCAATGGCAGTGGCAGCTTCTTTGCTCATCGTCGTAGAAGTCCTACGCCATACCCGACCATACCTCTTCGAAACAGAGCGGTGATTGGAACCCCTCTGGGCGGTCCCAGTTCTAGATACCGTCAGGACCCTTGCCGTGAACGAGCTCATAGTTCGCCTTCCACATTTCGCTGGACTCGGGCGTTGAGAACCTCTTCGACAGTCGCTCCAAGTGGGCGCCCGGCGCGTCGAGGGCTTCGCACCATCTCTCGCGTGTTTCCCGAAGCCGATCGCCCGGGACAGGTGGGGCTTCGGCAATGATTTGGGAGATCCGCCCGGCGCTGCGCCCGGTCAGTGTGGCTAGGTCCGTTTGTTTGACCCCGTATTGGCTGGCGACCCTCACGGCCTGGCGCACATAATCCTCGACGTCCGCTAATTGCTGTGCCAGGGCAGCCCGGTGCTGGGCCAGCATCCAGGTGTAGGCGGCAAGGTTCTCCTGGTCTTCAGTACGTGGCTGTTTCATACACAAAATCTACCTTGCACAATTGAGTTAAGCAGTCTAAAGAAAAGTTAGCTTACATAATCGCGGTTATCGGCGTTTTGGCGGTTTCTGCTCGTATGTACATTTGAGCGATTTGGGTGGATGATTGATACATGACTGAAATGACTGTTACTGATGCCCGGAGTCGGCTCTCGGATGCTGTGGATACGGCGCGGGTGTCGCATGATCCTGTGTACTTGTTGCGGCGTGGCCGGCGGGTTGCTGCGCTTATTGATGCCGATGACCTAGATCGGCTGCTTGAGGCTGCGGAGGATCTTGCGGACATTCGAGCTGCGTCAGAGGCCCGGGCAAGTGAAGAGGTGTCTATTCCTTGGGAGTCGGTCAAGGCCGAGCTCGGTCTCGCGTGACCTACAGTATTGAGGTCAGGCCGGCGGCCCTTCGACAGTTGCGCAAGATTGATCCAGGCGCCCGTCGACGCATCCAAGCTGCCGTGGAAATACTTGCGGAGACTCCCCGCCCTCCGGGTGCCAAGAAGCTGGTGGGCGGGCAGGGGGAATGGCGAGTCAGAACAGGGGACTACCGGATCGTCTACGAGATCCATGACGATGTACTCGTGGTGCTCGTCGTTACTGTCGGCCATCGGCGCGAGATTTATCAATCCCGCTAGTCTGCCGATGAGGGGCTCTCTCTTTCGCCATTGTCCCGCTCAAGGTTGGTGTTGATTATGGCGCCTACTACAGGGCAACGGACCACTAATTTTTGGAAGCGAAGACTCTTACTAGGGAGCGTAACCCGAAGACGAATCCTCCCAGGGCGAGCGTATAGCCCAGGAACTCGTACAGCCGCAGGCTTGGGGTGAGCATTGGTCCTGCTGTTGATCCCAAGAGCAGGATACTGCCGATGATTGCCGTGATGGAGATCCCGGCGACAATGACTTCGTGCACAAGGTTTCGTAGAAATGCTCGGTCTGTTGGTTCGGCGAATTGTCGAACTTGAACCCCGAAGGTGCCCTCATCCAATCTCTCTTGAACGGAGCGCAACTGACTCGGTAGCCGCTGGAGCGATGGGATGATGCTGACAGCACTGGCCTGGATGAACGTGCCAATCGCCTCGGGTGAAATGGCCTTGCGCATAAGGAGTTGAGAGTGATTTTCTGATTCGATGATCAGGTCAAATTTGGGGTCTACCAGCTTGAGAGTTCCGTCCAGTGTCCCGATGGCGCGTAGTGCAGCGGCCAAGTGTGGTGGGACGCCAATTGAGTGCTTCTGGAGCAATTTGAAGAGTTTGGTAAACAACGCGGCGGTGGGACCGCCCACGTAAGTTAGAAAGACGCCCATGTCGTTTTCCAACACTCGCCGATCGAGGATCCGGGGCGGAAGCATCATTTCGAGCAATCTGTCAGTTGCCACGACATTGTCATCGGCATGGACGGCAGCAATGAATCCGGCAAGTGACAGCCGAGAACTTTTGCCCAAACGGCCCACGGAGCCGAAATCTAGCAAAGCCAGAGTCGCGCTTCGATGATCTGTCGGAGACTCGTTGGTAGGTTCGTGTGCTTGTATGAGAATGTTTCCAGGATGCAGATCCGCATGAAAGACACCGGAAACAACGACCTGATGCAAGATGCCGGCCAGAAGTTCTGAGGCCAAGTCGTGACGGGTACTGGAATCGAGACCCTCCAGGTCCGCCTCACCCAAGGGTGTTCCCTCCACATACTCCATCACCAGAATGGTGTCGGATGAAAATTCACCGAATACTTTAGGAATCTTTAGCGATGGAGCAGCGGCAGCGATGGCCCGCATATTCTCAGCTTCAATGCCGTAGTCCAATTCCTCGCGCAGAGAATCACCGAATCCGGCGGCAAGCGACTCCATACCAAGTGTGCGGCCCCACGCGGTACGGCGCTCGAGCAGCCGAGCGAAACGTTCAATGATGTCCAGATCCACCTTGACCTGATCCCTGGCGGATGGTCGCTGGACTTTCAGGACAACTGATTCACCTGTCGAAAGGACTGCGCTATGAACTTGGGCTACGGACGCTGATGCAAGTGGCGAAGTGTTGATGGATTCAAAAAGTTCCTCGAGGGGTTTCCCCATTGAGTCAACGAGGGCCGGTTCGATGTTGGCCCAGGCTTCGGGTTCAGCTCGTGTCTGCAGTTTCGAAAGCTCGTCTACGAACTCTGATGGAAGGGATTCGGCTCGAGTCGAGAGCATCTGCCCGAGCTTAATGAACGTTACTCCGCTTCTGCTCAGCGTTGCACTGAGAGCTTGGGCAGCCCTTCGGGCCTCTGAAGAGCCTTCGCGGAGCGCTTTGCCATTCGTTGGTCTGAGAAGTCCTTCAGCAAATGCTATGCGCATGACCTGGAGGTATCTTCGGTGTCGAGCACGCGAGGCCTTCGCGGATTTGATCATTACCCAAGGGCTTCTTATGCTGCCAGTGGGCCACAGCACTTCGGTGACCACCAATATTCCGATTCCGAATGCGAAAGCCCAGGCAAATGAAAGCGCTCCCAGAAGTAGCGTGGCACCAAGGTTTGCGGAAACATCTTCCGGGGTAGTGATCCCTGAGGCTGCTAGGAGAACGTTTGCCAGGGGAACGCCACCGAAGCAGACGAGGAGGCCTACAGCTGTCGAGCGGGGCCACCCTACCGGAACGCCAAGAACTCGTCGAACAAAGAATGCTGCCATGAAAGCAAAAAGCGCTATCAAAGCAACGATCAAAAAGGTACTTACTGCGGCGCTAGCGATGCCGATAAGCTCCACGAGCAAACTCCAAATCACTTGACGATCGGTTTGGCGAATCCGAATAATTGTGCCCACGAGAACAGTTACCCGCCGACACACTCACTCTAATCGGTTCGACATCTCCATTCTCGCCGCCTGACACTTGCACATCCTGACCGGTCTGTTCTGGCCTCACATCTCAGAAACTGTTCTGCAGGTTCCAACGGTCCTCCCATGTTGTCTCCAACCAGAACGGCAAACCCTGTGAACCACCAGACGACCTGAAGTCGACCAGCAATATCGGTGGGACTGCAGCGCACTCCAGTGTGTGACCGTCTCTCTTTCCTGAAGGAAGCAACACACACGCAGTGGTCAGTCGCCTATCATCTCCATAACTCACTAAGTGCTTGCCACTCTCCCTTCTGTCTAGTTCCTGGCGAGTGAGTGTCGCTTCCGATAGACCATGACAAGCCAACTAACAGGGTTGCCGGGCCAGCGTCTGCGCAGGCCGTCTCCGTGCTAGAGGTTTTTGAGGGCAAAGCCGTAGCCATGTGAAGTTGGCCTGGAGTCGGAAACGGTTGTGACTTTCCTTTTACCGGACTTACTCTTCAGATGTGTCTGTCCCTGGTGGAGGACTGGATGTTCGATTGTTTAGTGCAGGGAGACGAACCGATACGCGCGCGGGGAGGGTGTGTTCTAGGATCACGGGCTAGGCGAATTCAGGACATCGCATGGTCACGCAGCGCATGAGATTCAAGTGCTTGGATAGTGAGAAGATAACCGAAGTTGGTCAGGCATCAAGCCATGGCCGGAAAAGGAGACTGGCTGGTGGCCTTGGAAGTGGATGTTGTCGTCATTGGAGGAGGAGCTATGGGTTCTGCTGCGGCCTTGAGCGTCGCCCGACGCGGGCAATCAGTTGCCTTGTTTGAGCAGTTCGCCGCTGGTCACCACCTTGGCGCGTCTCACGGAGCTACCCGCAATTTCAATACTGCTTATCAACGCCCTGAATACTTGAAACTGGTGACCGAGGCTCGAAACTTGTGGGACGCACTTGCCTCGGAGACCGGCATTCAATTGTTGGATCTGGTCGGGGTGGTCAATCACGGAAATATGGCTGAGCTGAAGAAAATCCGTAGCGCTCAACAACGGTTCAAGATAGAAAGCTCATTCGTTGCTCCGGAAGAAGCGATGTCCCGGTGGCCCGGAATGCGCTTCGAGACTGATGTTCTCCACGTACCGGATTCTGGACGGCTGAGGGCAGCTGACGCCCTGAAAGCCCTGCGGCTGGCGGCCGAAACTCACGGAGCCCACTTCCACTACGACGCCCCGGTAAGAAACATGACCGTACTTGGTGATGATCTGGTGCTGCTCACCACTAACCTCAACGAATACCACGCCAAACGAGTCATTGTTACCGCAGGCGCTTGGAGCAACAAAATACTCGCAGGAATAGCGACCCTTCCCAAGCTCGTGGTGACGCAGGAACAGCCTGTTCACTTTCAGCTCCGCAACCAGTCCATAGAATGGCCCAGCTTCAATCACAGCCCAAATCCGAAGGGCGCCAAAGACAACTACTGGTATAGCCCCACCTATGGAATGTTCACCCCAGGGGAAGGTGTGAAGATCGGATGGCACGGCGTGGGTCCTGTCGTGGATCCAGATAACCGAAATTTCATGCCTGAACCCGTCCAACTGGAGGCACTGCGCCGCTACGCCCGAGACTGGTTCCCAGGCCTGGATGCAGATTCCTTCGAAACAATCAGCTGCACCTACACCTCCACAGAGTCCGGCGATTTCATCTTGGACCGGTTCGGACCAGTGGTCGTTGGTGCTGGATTCTCTGGCCACGGATTCAAATTCACCCCGGCCGTCGGCCGCATCCTTGCCGACCTAGTCGAAGGGATCCCCGCGCCTTCGATTTTTCGCGCGGCATAAGACCTGCCCCTGGATTCCCTGGATGAGGGGCTCGCGATCATGACCTCTTCACATCATCTATGTTCGCCTACCTCTCCGATTCAGTCTTCAACCCATCACCAATCCCTGTTCTGGCCGGGTTTCATAGGGCACTGCAGGGGCCGCTCGCGCAATACCGAGGACTTTTGCCCGGCAGGGACAACCTAGTTACTTCGACCAGTACGGTCAATCAGTAAGAGGGCAACCGCCGGCAACTCAGATTCAGAATTCGCGGCCAATAGGAATCGTAGTCTGCGAGATCCGCGATGAGACTCGCTACCGTGCGCAAATACAATCACTCCGCGCGTCTTCATCAACCAAGGCAGAAGCGGTATATCTGGCCCTCGTCGTTGGCTAGATGGAGACAACACTGCGTGCGCAGATGTTCACTGAACGTTGGCATCTACGCCCGTCAAGGCAACCTCGTTCCGTACTATCAGGCGGAAAGAGGCCGCATCATCGTCCAAGTGCGGAATCAGTTCACACCTCGGGACCAGTCTTCCTTCACAGGGATCGTCGGCTTGTTCATGGTTGCGCACCGCACCGCCCACTGACCAAAGCCGACACCCAAAGTCCTCAGGAGGAAACCACTGCCTCTTCGGTGCGGCAAGCGACTTCGGTTAGGGGCCGAGTTGCGTCCCTCGGGCATGACGTCTAGTCCTGCAGAAAAGCCGCCACTTACTGGGGCGCCTCACACACCGAAAACGACCGTTTTTGACTGGTCGGCCCGTCCATGCTGGTGTCATTTTCAATACTCGCCTGCATAGCGTCCCGCGTGCTTCTAGGGTTGTGCAGACGAGTATTGAGCACTGAGCTTTCAGTACTCCCCTGCACTAATCGACACTCCTGCTCAGTACTCCTCTGCGCAACTCTTCTCAGGAACGTACCGGTTCGGCGGTCCTTCGTTGTCCGCGTTCAATGGCGCGGTAGACAGTGGAACGGCCGATGGAAAAAAGCTCGGCCAGCTCGGCCTTGCTGTGCTCTCCGGCGGCGTGCAGTTCAAGGAGGTGGTTTTCCTGCTTGACGGAAAGCTTGGGTTGCTTCCCTCGGAGCCGGCCCTTGGCCTTGGCGACCTTCATCCCTTCGCGGGTGCGCATCCGGATAAGGTCAGCTTCGAACTCGGAAATCATTGCCAAGACGTTGAACAGCAGTTTGCCCATTGGATCGGTGGGATCGTGGATGGAACCGCCGATGCTGAGTCTTACTTCCCGTTTAGCGAGGTCGTCTGCAATTTCATGGGCATCCCTCACGGACCGGGCCAGGCGGTCAAGCTTGGTAATAACGAAGGTATCCCCGGCCCGGCATGCGGCCAGGGCTTCACGGAGTCCGGCGCGGTTCTTGTTGGTACCGGTAAAGCCGTGATCAACATAGATCCGTTCAGAATCAACACCAAGAGCAGCCAGGGCATCACGCTGGGCGGTGAGGTCTTGCGCTTCGGTGGACACGCGCGCGTAGCCAATCAGAATTTTAGACATGAGAAATAGTGTGTCATATAACGCCCCATCACCGGTGGCTTCACCGGACGGGTCATACGGGACGGTATCAGGCTTGACTTCACCATGATGCAGGTCAGGAGTTATCGTGCCCGGTCAAGGACCGTCATACGGGACAGTCTGCTCACGCCCATATGGGACACCCCTTTCGGGACGCCGCGACAGGCCCGGCTGCCCAGAAGGGCCCACTCCGATTCCTCTTGCGGACGACCCCAGCGCAATGCAGACGACTTTGGGCAGCCAGTGCAGTCACGATCTGAAATTGGAAACTACCGTTTCGGATCAGCGGACTGACAATGTGACTCGTTGCATTTCTTATCCGATATAGCTAGGTTAATCATATGGAAGAACTTCAGCGGTTAACCGCCCCCACCGTAGATGTGCTTCGCGTGCTTCTCGCGACGTCCAAGCCCATTTGGGGTCTTCTCATCATCAAGGAGAGCGGCCGTGTTGCCGGTACGGTGTATCCGGCGCTTGAAAGGCTCGAAGAGGCCGGCTGGCTGTCGTCGTATTGGGAGGCTGACTCCGACCGCAGCGGGCCGCGCCGCAGGTACTACGAGTTGACTGTGGACGGCGTAGTGGCTGCACGCCGGGCTGTTTCCAAGTTCGACGCCCGCCCCGTGCGCGTGGTGGCACGTCCGGCAGGAGCACAGGCATGAGCGCGACAGAAATGGTAGTCCGCGCGATTGCCTTGGCGCTGCCGACGCACCAGCGTGCACGGTACCGCGAGCAATGGCTTGCAGATGTCAGGGACGCTGCGGAGGTCGGAATTCCGCACGGCCAGATCGTGCGCGGGGCGCTGGGATTTGCCGCAGGATCATTGACGAAGTCACTGGTTCGAACGGAATTGAGGGCCTCGTTTAGCTGGATCCAGGTGGGAGTCGTAGCCGCTTTGCTAAGCATCTTCCTCTACGTGGTCTTCCCGGATTCTGCGCTGCTGGGTGGCAAAAAAGTGGCGTTGCGGGACAACTACGATGTTTTCGCAACACTCATGAATACGCCGTTTACGATGCTGGCGCCAGTGTTCGTTGTCTTCTTGTCCTGCAGCAGGTTTGCGCAGGAGATCGGCAACCGCTTTGTGTCGAGTGCGCGATCACGGGTCAGGACGGAAAGCTATGTGTTTGCAAAACTGCTGGTTGCCTCCGGGACTGCTTTCTTAGTGTTTTTCGCGTGGACCTTCCTTGCCTTTGCCGTGGCTTTCGTGCTCTGGCCCAAACTCGGCAACCCCTCGCTTGACCCCGCTGGGTATGGATTGACAGCTTCAGGTGCGGTTCTCGATAGTTTCGGCCGCACGACCTACAGCCAGCTTCTGCAGTCGGGCACCTGGACCTATGCTCTGGCCTATTCGGCGTGGGTTGGATTCGCCGCTGCCACCTATGCCGCCCTGGGTATGGCTTCCTTGCTGGTCATCAAGCGCCGTGCGGTTGCCATGTGCGTGCCGTTCCTTGTCTTCTTCGTCCAGTCGGCCGCCGCACAACTCATCGGAGCGCCCAATCTGGGACTGAATTTCTCGATGTTCCCCTTTGGCCTCCAGCAACAATCGATCCTCATGGGGGCAGCACCGACTATCGTCCTTGCCGCAATGACGGGCCTTATTTGGCTCGTCCTGTCACGCAGGCTCGTTCGCCTTGAGAATTTGGCATGAGATTCCGCACCCCCACCCGATCCAATGTTGTCGTCTCGCTCTTCGCCGGTTTCGCTGCCGTTGCGTATGCAGTCCGAGGATTGAACCCGGAGGCCTGGGCCGGGACCGGCCCAGGGACGCTGCAGATCTTGGCCTTGGTCGTTAGTGATCCGCGCTTTACGGGCACTGTCCTACTAACGCTCGCCTTGGTCAGGGCCGTGATCACGCCGGAACCCGTGTTGACCGAACTCATTCGGTTGGGTTCATACCGCGGTGTCCTGGCGCGGGAATTGCGTCGCACATTAGCCGCAATGGTGCTTCCCATCGTTTCAGTGCTACTCGCCGGCATCGCGGTCGCGGCCTTGGCTGGTCTGCCCGTGTCGGGCCAAGCGGTTCCGGGATCAGCAGCGGATACCTTCGAAAACGCCGGATTGCCAGTGGCCGTAGGCATTTCCGCACAGGTCTTGTTGGCGGTAGCGACACTGACCCTCGCCCAATTGGTGATTGCCGCGCTACGGATAGTTTCAGGCAGGGTTGGCCCGGCCATCATTGCCGCACTGCTGGTGTGGTCTTGGATGGGTGTTTCGGTGATGGAACTGCAGACCGTCATCGCCGCAGGGCAATCCACGAATGCGACCGCGGCCATCACCTCAACCCTTTCGGAAGACGTGATCGCGGCATTCAACAGCGGCCCCTACATCAGCCTGGTGATCGCGCTCGATGCAAATTCCGTGGGCACGGTAGTTGCCGTGTTGGCCTGTGGCCTTGCAACTCCCCTCGCGGCAATGGGTTTGCTGGACCGTCGTGTTCGTCGCGCACGTAGCCGCGATTGCCTTCCGGCACTCGTAATCGCCAGCAACCGATAGATCGGTTCTCGGAAAGGAACCCCATGTCCATCATTTCGCTTCGTAAGGTCACCAAACATTTCGGCAAGAACTCCGTGATTCGAGACGCGTCATTCGACATCGAAGCCGGCCGCACCTATGGTCTGGTAGGGCCCAACGGTTCGGGCAAGTCGGTCCTGCTGAAGCTGATGTGCGGCTTTGCCATCCCCTCAAGCGGCGATATCTGGGTTGATCCCAAATACCTCAGTTCCAATCGCAGTTTTCCCGAGCATTTCGGTGTGGCCATCAACGGGCCAGCCTATCTCCCACATTTGACCGGCCGAAAGAATCTCCTCGAACTTGCGGCCATTACACGTCGTGCCGGGGCGGCGGAGGTGGACAGCGCGCTGGGCCGTGTCGGCCTCGACCTCGACGTCAAACAAAAGGTCCGCGATTACTCCCTCGGCATGAAGCAAAAGCTCTCCCTGGCCCAGGCCCTCATGGAAGAACCGAGTGTCCTCATCCTGGACGAGCCGTTCAACGCCCTCGACGCATCGAGCGCAACAAGGTTGGGCTCGATCCTGCGTGAAGAGCAAGCCAAGGGAACGACCATTGTTTATACGAGCCACCACCGAGCCGACATCGATGAACACAGCGACCAATTGCTGGAGTTTGACGGCGGTATCGTCAAAACCTTGAGTATGGACTAAACCTCGAAGATCGCCCTCGAGGCCACCGAACACCGAGCATGCGAAACACCGCTTGTTCCTGCCCTAAAACGGCCAACAGACCTGTTGAGCCAATCGGATCGCTCGGGCCGAGCTCCTAGGCATGGAATGTGCCTGCTGACGGTTCGTCTGCAGGACCCTGCCAACGGTAGGTCTCTCGGTCCTGAAGGCGGCCGGGCGCGCCGCGATCGTCCTAGACTTACGGCCTAGTACGGACTTCCACTCGAGGTGATCTTTTTGTCGGCGACAGAACGAATATATACAAACCAAAGATTCATGATGCTGTTTGGCCTCATCGTCGGTTCAGTCATAACTGTTGCCGGTGTAGTCGGCCTGCTTGTCCGGCCTAACCCAACCCTGGGCCTCCTCGGCATCATCTTCGGTTTGTGCCTGCTCGGATTGGGCATCCTCAAGGCACGCGAAAGGCGCCAGCAGATTGCATACGATAAATCTGAGCGAGCCCAGGAAGACGATCCGCACACCCTCTGAACACAATTGCGACAACGATCGACAACGACGATCTTGGCAGGGCGAACCCAGACCCGGGGCTGGTGTCCAACTTTTCCTGCACCAGTTCGTTGGCCAATTAGGCAATTGGCCGGCTGATCGTTCGCTGTGGAGTCCACCACGACCGTAAGTCAGTCGACACAAGTGCATACGGTGACCCATAGAGGGTTCCCGTGCGGCCAGCACCATTGATCTCGAAGCGACCGTTGAGCTGGGCAGTTCCACGTCCCCGAACCGGACCGACTTACGGGACTGTTTGCCATCGTCTGTACGGGACATCCCTTACGGGACGATGAACTCACAATAGGCAACGGGAGCGGCTGCCGTTCTGCCGTCTCCGACACTTCTATGTCCGTCAAGCCTGAGCACTCTTAGTGCTCAGGACTGCCCCGACTCGCGTTATGCTGTCGTTCATGGACCAACGGAGTATTGCGCCATGAAGAAATGGGTCCGAAAGCACCCCTACTTGGCCCTAACTGTGGGCTACATATTTTTGTTTGTGTTCGGCACCGGTATTTGGCTTGTAACGCGACACGACTTGGCTTACGCCCTTACCACCTCCTTTGCATGGACCTTGATCTACGGGCTCTTTGCGGTCTTCCAAGTACGGCGAAGAATAAAAGCCAAAGCCCGGCTCGAAGATCACGGCCAAGTCATGATCTACCTCCGCTACCCTGACTCACGACCCGGCTCACTCAACGGCATCTGGAATCAAGGGATCGCAACGCCAAGCCCACGGGCTTTACAGTTCCAGCCAGCCGTATACGACACATTGGAGCCGTCGGGGCGTTCGACAACGATCAACATTCAAGAACTTCTCCCCGACCGCCGAAAACTAAATGGCAATGACCGAAAATACATTCCGGCCTACGGACTCCGAGCGATGGCACTGATGACGGATAAAGGGAACGTCGAGATCGCCGCCACCTCGGAATCACTGGACAAACTAAGCGTGGTTTTGACACGCTTTTGATCTGGATCGAACGTCAGCAACAGCAGCGGCGGCTCCAGGACTCCGTGGTTTGTGCTGCAAGAGCCCTCATCGCTCTGAACGACCAACACGGCCCCCACGGGCAGAATCTTCAAATCCGCTCACGCTAAGAACGTGCCCGCATGAGGTTCCGCTAATGGAAAACTATGCGACATTGCTTCACCCGTAATGGAGGGCACCTGCGGCATTCTTATTCAAGAAGTCTGCAGCCTGTCCGGTACATTCGGCATATGAATATTGTACTGGCCAGAATTGGTGCCGTTGCCGGGAGTCTCGTAGCGCTGATAGTACTCGGAGCCTGGCTCGTCATCCGCCTTTGGATGGGTTTGGATGCTGGCATGCCGGTTCCATGGCAGGTGTTTCGGTTTTCCGTGGCGGCCCTCTTGGTGGCCCCGCCGGTCATTGTCATGATTATTGCGACAAGAAGGAATCGAACGCAACAGCCGCGAGCGAGCCTATACTACGTCCTGCTGGCCATCTCAAGCATTGTCTGGATTTATGTGGCGGGCGTTGCATCCGCATTCCTGGGCATGTAGACCCTCCGGCAGAACCGACCGCACCGATGCTACCCGACGTGGAGAGGTATCGGGTTCATGTTCGATTTCCCAGCATCTGGCGGTCAACGCAGGACATTCGGAATGCTCGTCCCATAGACGGTTCCCATGTGGGGCAGCCGGCCTACGGGACACCTTGGAAAGGGACTGCCCCGGTTTTGCCTGTTTGGGAATCATGGGAGCCAATTTCATTGGTCGAGCGGCACCGCGTGTGCAACGATGATGCCCATCGCCGCTATCTTTGAGAGGCTCGACTCATGAACGCACTCAGGGACCTCCGCGGGTACGCCATCCGGTCGGCGCTCAATGAGACCGTCGGCGCAGACGTGTTGATAGATACTGCCGTGCGCGCACTCTTGGAAGGCGTAGACTCGCCGTCTCTCCCCCTCCTGGCCGGGCTCTTGCGCAGAGAGGAAGGCGAAGCGCAAGAACTCTTCCGCGCGGTCACCGCTGAATTGAATCTCGCTCCCCCACCGCCCATCGACTCACAGAGTACGCGTTGGCGGTTGGTCCGTTGGCTGTGCGAGGCCATCGTCGATGGAAGTGCCCAGCCAGAAGTCGCCGGAAAGTTCATCTGGGACCGCTGGGACGAGCTGGGCTATCCGAAATCACTCCAACCCCTTGTTGGCTGGGTTAGCGAATGGGACGACTGGCACCCCTCATGGGATGTAGAACGCGAACACTTTCAAGGGCTTATCGTCGATGAAGCCAGGACCCTCCTCAACGGGACGTGGCCACCTTGCTAGAGGAACCGCCCAGAAGTCTAAGCTGGGTCCAAAACATCGGCATAATAGGCTCTTCCTCGCCCCAGTCGAGGTTCGGTTTGCGGTGCGCGGGCGACACTTTCGCGAATGTTAGCGGCCAGTTGAAGCTGCCCACTCGCGGCCATGTGAGGTGCCCGGGGTCGCGTAGCCTTGGTTGACAGTTAGGCTGAGTACGGAATTTTGGGGGAATTTGCAGTTGATACTTTCACGAATCGCGATTGCCGGCCTGGCGTGCTTGGCCTTCACATTGACCGGTTGTATCGGGACTCCGGCTCCTGACGACACACAATCAGCCGATGCCGCCAGTGCGCAGGAAACGAATAGTGTGGCTTTGATGGAAGCCCTGCAAACGTCCACCGAGTCTGCTGCGGGCGCCAGGCTAGTGGCTACTGGCGGTGACATTTCAGAGGTACCGAACCGAGTAAGCTTCCCAGACGTCTCCGGCAAGGGACCCTTCACTGTCTACTTCACCTGCCAAGTCCCCGAAGGTAGCGTCACGCTCACCCTCGATTCTGGGACAAAGACTGAAGTCGACTGCACTGCGGGGACCAAGAAGATCACCGGGGTCCAGCAAATTGCACTGGCTGGAGGCCTCAGCGTTGATGTCCAGGGCCAAGCCGAAGCGGGAATCTGGGCACTCGTCGCCAAAGGCGATGCATAGTTTCCACCCGTTGAACTGTCGGAGATCTTGAGTGGCCGCCCCGACCCACTCAAGCCAACCTTCGGAGGTGAATGTGTCCTTTAGACGGTTCCCTAGCGACGGACTAGCCCTGCTTCCTGATTCAACAACATGTCAGCCGGACGTGGGCGGGCGATCGCTGCCTGTTGCCCCGCCCAGGCCAGTCGACCGCCCCTGCGCAAGCGCCGCCCCTACCCGTGCATGCGCACTGTCCCGGTCCACACCTGCATCCTCCAGTGCCCGATCCAGGCGGTCGCCATGGACACTCAGCACCCCGAACAACAGGTGCTTGATCCCGACGTGATCCGAAGGAAACTCCCGCGAGGCGCGCTGCGCGGCCTTAAGGGCCTCTAAAGCCTCGGGGGTGAACGGGAATGATGCTGAGGTGTCCAGCGGACCAGGAGAGGCGAAACGCATTATCGCCTCACGCACGTCATCGGGCCAGACGCCCAGTGCCGTCTGCACCGCGTCCGGTTCAGCGTGCACAAGCCCCAACAGCAAATGCTCGGGACCGATGTACGCGTCATGCATCATCACCCTTGCCTCTTCCTGGGCCAGGACCACCACCCGCACAGCCCTGTCGGTGTGGTTGCCAAACTCCGTCGAACGGCCCATGCCCCTAGGGTAGTCTTCGCGGTGGGCCAGCACCACGGGCGCGCCTCCCGATGCGCGGAAGAGCGCACGTCCCGCAGGAGGTTCCCTGTCTGACGCTCGGGCGCACAAAATTAGCGTCTCGGAGCATTAGGTGTTCTGCCGAACGCCGACGGACCGTTGAGTCACTCGTGGACAATCGCTGCATCGAACCAAATGTCCTCGTAGCCAGGGGCAAGCAGAAACCGCGAACCCGGAGGCAGGGCCAGATAGTCAATGACTTGCGGGCACCAATCCGCCAAGTGGGCGACATGCAAAGGAACAAAGAAATCACTGTCCTCCGACACCTCCTCACCTGCCCAGATGTACCACCCCGTCGTATCCCCCACCGGAACATGTCGCAGGCCATTGATCGGCACTACGCCATCTTGAACATTCCGCGAAATACCGACTTTCATGTCCGAAGGACTAACCAGAGGTTCAGCGTCGAAACGTAGGCAAACCTCGAGCTGCTGGCTGGATATGCCGTTCATCAGATCGCCACCTTTCGATACAAATTCTTGATTGCATTCCCCAGCTTCCCACGGGACTCTCGACATGAGGCAGACTGTGAACGATTCCGCGCAGGAAAGCAGGCTCCATACTGTGCATCGACTGTCTCCGCCATTCTGCTCGCCCGTAAGTGGACAATGCCAAATTCGACTTGATTGGTACTGCAACCCGGGCCAGACCCCCCGCCGTTCCTCTGCGGGACTAGCGATCGCTGATGCTTCACGGTCAAATTTCAATGGTTCGGTGCCACGGAATCCGACCCGTTTTACGGGACAGTTCTAAAAACCTATTCGGGCATACTCCTTGCGGGATGAGGCGACTGTTCCAGCTGTGACGCGGAACGAATGCGGGTTCGACTTAGGGAGGCAACCGCGCAACTCATGAAGCTGATGATGCAAGTTGACTTTAGTCGTCGTCCCATTCATCGCGCAGCGACTTGCGCAGCACATCCACCTGCACGATTAGGGCCCCTAGCAATTCCTCGCGACTGAGCCGATTAGTGGTTCGGTATGACCACGTTACGTCCCCGTCCCGGTCCAGAACTTTGAGGAGGACAAAGGCTTCCAGGGCCGTCTCGCCCTGTTCTAGCGGATACACTTCCAGCCCATTGAGCACTTGCTCGACCGGTACTCTTCGTTCTCCCGCAGCAGGAGCTCCTGAATGACTGCCCATGAGGAGGAACTGTACATCTGGTGAATGGAGATCTGCCAACTAGCTTCCACCGCATTCAAAGAGACCACTATTCCCGCCATGCCCAGCCGCGGCCCAGTTGCGTCGAACACGGTCCCAGTACACGTTGGAAGAAGACACACTGAAGGCCATGATTCCGGGCTATTGATGTGATTCCGATCTTTGGCATGAAGTCCTCTTGCTAGGGTTGAATCGCTTCTGGACCCGGTCTGCCTCAACCTTCATTTGGCTGCCCTTCTGGCTTCAATTCGGCGCTCATTCCATCCGTTCCTGAACAATTTTCCAAGGATTTCCATTTCTTCGTGAACTTTTTTCGCCCAGTGGGCAATACATAGTGTGACTACAGACGCCGACATCATCCGCAGATCCAGTGAGAGCCCTCGGGCTTTCACTGAGCTCTACGATAAATACGCCCGCATGGTCTTCCGCTATGCCGCCCGACGCGCTGGTGATTCCGCTGCCGAGGACGTCATGGCCGAGACTTTTCTCGTTGCCTTTGAGCGGCGGGATTCCTTCGACCTCACATGGGACGATGCCCGGCCCTGGCTGTTTGGCATCGCCACGAACTTACTGCGCAAACACCACAGGACCGAGGCGAAATTGCTGAGGGTCCTAGCCAAGTCCTCCGGCCGTGATTCCTATGCGGACAGCACGGACAGGATCGCAGAACAGGTTGATGCTGCGGCAGCCACGTCGGCCATGGCCGTTGCACTGCGCAAACTCTCTGCGGCTGACAGGGAATGTATTTTGCTCTACGCCTGGGCGGAGCTGAGCTATGAGGGTATCGCCGAGGCAACGAAGGTGCCGATCGGCACTGTGAGGTCACGACTCAATCGAGCCCGGCGGATCCTAAAGGACGCCGCCGGCCCATTCCGACACAACACCGAGGAGGCAGACCATGGACGAGCTGAAGCTACTGCGTGAAATGCGTAACGATTTTCCGATCGTCAAGGACTCAGTGATCAACGGCGGACGTGACCGGCTCCTGCAGCGGATCGCCTCGGGGGCTGGCAAGAAAAGGACCCGACGCCCGCGCAAAGCCCTGCGCATCACCTTGATGACAGCGGCAACGCTGGGGCTTGTCACAGCCCTCGTGGCTGGAAACGTCATTGGCCTGGCAGGCTGGCGAGGAGCCGCCAGTGCCGAAGCTGCAGAAGTTTTGAACAGCGCAGCCGAACTGGCCATCAAGACCTCAGATCCGGCACTCTTGCCCGGTCAGTACTTGAAGATCGAGAGCACCAACCTGTGGCTGACACAAACTGCTCAGGCAGTCGCGGCGGGCGATAAGGATGTGTCAGGGGAACCGCTCTCATGGCTCGACACCGAAAAGATGTCCATGTACGTGCCAGCCAACCGTGACCACGAATGGATCTGGGACCGCTCAGGACGCATACCCACAACGTTCTTTAGCGAGCAGGCCAAGGAATTCGCCTTGCAGCAAGCCAAAAGTATGGGTGACACTTCCGAACACCTCAAGGCGGCCAACGGCGCGTTCTATGGTTCACCCAGCAGCTTTCCCAGTGAAAAAGAACTGGCGGGCTACTCCAGGAATCCGTGGATGCTGCTGAACGGCATCTATCTGAAAACGCTCGGCGCCGGCCAGTCCATTGACGGCGAAGCACTAGTCTGGATTGCTGATCTGCTGTGTACAGGTCTAGTGCCCGCGGACTTGCGAGCTGCGCTGTACAAGGCTGCGGCAATGATCCCCGGGGTCACAGTAACTCAAGACCAGGCAACACTGGATGGCCAACGAGGGGTCTCCATCGGCCGGGCTGAGAAGGCATCGAACATCCGACAGGACATCATCATTGATCCGGCCACAGGTCAATTGATCGGGGAACGGCAGATTACACTCGTACCTTTGGGCACCATCCCCGCTGGGGCAACAATCGGCTGGACGACCATCCGCACCACAGTCGTCGATTCAGCCCCGTAGGGAAAGGCGAGACACAAAAACTTGCTTGTGCGGGTGGTTCAACGAACGGGACCACCCGCACAAGCAGACTCACAACTACCGTTTCAGCTATCCGTCTCTGGAATCAGACGCAGCAAAGCAACCAATTCCCATAGGAGGTTCGACGAACGGGACTGGCGGTTTCTCCAATTCACCCGCCACTGCTTATTGGTATTCATATTGACACGTGCAGGGCTTCGCAGTCGCCAGGACCACCAACCATGCAACTTGTCGCGTTGTACGCTGACCCAATGGGATCACTTGATGATGAGCCGCCGAATGAAGGTCCACGACAATGGCCGGCTGATTCTCTTGAGGGCATGCCGCCCAAGAAGCGTCGGCTCATCGTATGGTGGCTAGTCTTCTCTTGCCTGCTATACCCAGTCGTCGCGTTTCCATTGGAGCTCTTGGGCGTCCCCTTAGGTTTGACCATAGCGCTTGCATTCCTTGTCTTCTTAATCGCAGCCATTCCGATCATTCGGTCTGCGCGGAAAGAGCGCCACACACTCCACAACCTAGAAGACGACCACCCGCAAGGACCTGAAAACACGAACCGTCGTGCGCCGGATCATTGACTGGTCGACAGCCGACAACCTCCCCCGCAAGCGGCTCAGACACCGCAACTTCGAAGGGTGTGACCAATCGAAGTTGACGGCCATACCAGGGCCAAGGACTAACAATTTCTCTGCATCCGTTGATCACCAAGGACACCCCATGAAGAACTTCGAGCTCCCTCGAATTAGTCTAATCTGGCTGGGAATTGGAGTCGTTTTCTGGTTCATCATCGGGCTTCTCACGCTCAATGATCAAGGATTTACATGGAAAGCGATGCTCACTTTTGCTTTGGCAGCTGCATGTCTGGCCGGCGTCATCCTTGGCACACTTGCAAAGAAGCGCAACATTCGAGACTGACGACCAGTGGGACTGACCAGCATTCGCTTTACCCAACTACAAATCGCTGGTTCCGTGCCGCAGAGCGTTCCACTTACGGGGGGCGATCGCAGTGCAGAGGACTTTGGACACTCAGCGCAGTCGTCTTTGGAAAATGACAGCTGCCTGTTGCCCAGCTTGGAGCAACCGGTCACCCTTGCGTAAGCGCCGCCATTATCCGCGTTTGCGCACTGTCTCGATCCACACCCGCATCGACCAGCGCACGATCCAGGCGGTCGCCATGGACACTCAGTACCCCGAACAATAGGTGCTTGATCCCGACACGATCGGAATGCAGCTCCCGCGCGGTGCGCTGCGCCGCCTTGAGGGCCTCCAGAGACATGCGGGTGAATGGGAACTCTTCTGAGGTGTCCTCCGGACCAGGGGAGGCGAAACGCACAATCGCAACACGTAAGTCCTCCGGCCAGACGCCCAGCGCCGTCTGCACCATGTTCGGATATGCGTGCAAAAGCCCCAATAGTAAATGCTCAGGACCGATGCACGAGTCATGCATCCTCCACCTTGACTCTTCCTGAGCCAGGACCACCGCCCGCCGAACATTGTCGGTGTAGTTCCCTGAGAACTTCGAACCGGTCATGCCCCAAAGCGTAGTCTTCGCGGCTCGCCGGCACCACGGCCGAGCCTCCCCGGAGAAGGATGTCCTGACCCGGCCGCTAATCGACCTGCGGCCGTGTCAGGCTTCCCGCTCACGGTTCCCGCTACGGACAGGCTCTGGGTGGCTTCCATTGGCAAGCTGTAGTCCAGTGGCTACCTGGCTCAAATCGCCCTTAGCGTAGGATTTTTTTAGTTTTCTGTGGTTCCCCCATGAACGCGTTCAAGGCTGCCGCGAGGCTGGCTGTGGACCAGCGTGTTGACGGGACCTCGGCGGCGAAAGGCGGCGGCTGGTCGTTCGGCGGAAGCGCCGGCCAGATGGTTGCCCCGTCGTAGCGGCAGTTGATCCCGGCACTTTTCGCCCGATACGACACGATTGGGTCTCTTGGTCCCATGGAATGGATCTATCTATAAACTGAGTGTATAGATAGTAGGGTGAACAAGACTCTTACCCTTCTGGGGTTGCTGAGCCGTGAACCGAGCTACGGCTATGACCTGAAGCATTCCTACGACCGCTATTTCGGCGCCCAGAAGCCGCTGGCTTTCGGGCAGGTGTATTCCACGCTGGCCCGTATGATCCGCGACGAACTGATCAAGGCATTGGGTGAGGAAACCGGCGGTGGCCCGGACCGGAAGAAGTACGAGATCACACCAGCTGGCCGGGGCCGGGTCCGTCATTGGCTGTTCACTCCCGATGTTCCCTCCGAAACTCTGCAGAGTGAACTGTTCGCCAAGACTGTTGTCGCCTTGCTGATCGACGACGACGCAGAACAGTTGCTGGACGTGCAGCGCGGGAAGCACATGGCGCGGATGCGTGAGCTGACCCGGCTCAAGCGCGACGCCGATCTGCTGCAGGTACTGATGTGCGACCACGGGCTGTTCCACATCGAGGCCGACCTGCGCTGGATAGATCTGACCAGTGCCCGCCTGACCCAACTCAAGATGGAGCTGCAGAGCGCATGACCACGATTGACACCACTTCACCCATCCTCAGCGCCCGCGGGCTGCACCATTCATTCGGTCAGACCGAGGCACTGCGCGGGATCGACCTCGACGTTCACCCCGGAGAAGTCCTGGCCATCATGGGCCCGTCGGGATCAGGCAAGTCCACCCTTCTGCACTGCCTCGCCGGGATCCTCACCCCCGCAGCCGGCACCGTTACCTACATGCCACGCACAGGGGTTCCCCAGGACATCAGTGGCCTGGGCGAATCAGAACGGTCCCGCCTGCGGCTGACAGACTTCGGCTTCGTCTTCCAGTTCGGCCAACTACTCCCGGAGCTCACGGCCCTGGACAACGTCAGCCTGCCCCTACTGCTGGGCGGCACGAAACGCTCCGAGGCCTTGCGCCGCTCGACGGAGCTGCTGGCACGCCTCGGCTTGGACGGATTCACGGGCAAGGTTCCCGGGGAACTCTCCGGCGGCCAGGCCCAGCGCGTTGCCATCGCCCGTGCCCTGGTTGGTGCCCCTGCCATACTGTTCGCCGATGAACCTACCGGCTCACTAGATTCCCTGGCGGCGGAGAATGTCCTGACGCTGATGCTCGACCTTGTGCGGGAAGCGGGCACGACCGTGGTGATCATCACCCACGACGCACGCACCGCCGCGTACGCCGACCGCGAAGTTATCGTGCGTGATGGAAGCGTCTCTGCCGGCCACAGGATCGCGGCATGAACCCGGCCGTCCTGAAACTGGCATTTTTGGGCAGCCGGTCCTCGTTGGGCCGGATGGCCGGCATCGGTGGAGGGGTAGCCATCGGGGTGTGCCTGATCCTGCTCCTGTGGAGTGCGGCCAACGGGCTGGCCCAGCGCGATGCCCGCGGTGCCTGGTTAAAGGAGATGGGCCAGTCATCGGTCATCGCCCCGCCGGCAACCGACGGGCCTGTCACCAACGCAACCCTGACACCGATACCACTGACGCCGGAAAGAATTCTGCTCGGATTCCCGGTGGACATCTTCCGGGACCAGTTCATCAACCACCGGGACATTGCCGCCGTCCCCTCCACCACCGTGAAAATTCCTGGCATCCCGGCTCCGCCAGCTCCCGGGCAGTACTACGCCTCGCCCGCCCTGCAACACCTGATTGAATCAACCCCGGCGAACCAGCTCGGGGCCCGATATGGGCAGTTCGTGGGCACGATCAACGACTCAGCCCTTCCCGGACCCGATGCCCTGGTGGTCATCACCGGGGCCACCGAGGCACAGCTGCGTCAGGGCCCGGCAGCAATGCTCGTCACAAGCTTCACCAGCAACCCCTACGGCGAGAGCGCCAGCCTGTACCGTACAGCCCTGCTGGTTGGCGGGATTGCAGTGCTCTTCCCCGTGCTGTTGCTGGTCAGCATAGCGACCGGGCTGGGGGCAGCCCAACGCCGGGAGCGCTTTGCGACCCTGCGCCTGATCGGTGCTTCCCCGAAACTGCTCCCAGCCATCGCCGCCGTCGAGACAGCCATCCCCAGCCTGGCCGGGGCCTTGCTTGGAATCATCCTGGCCGGCGGGCTTAGACCGGCCGCAGTTCAAATACCCGTCAACGACATGAGAATGTTCCTCGCGGATTTCACCCCCGGGACTGGATTCACTGCCACTGTCGTCGCGGTCGTGGTCGCCGCGTCTGCACTAGTGGCGGCGGTCCGGACCGCCCGGACCGGCATCGGCCCGCTGGGAGTGACACGGGCCATGCACGAGAGAACACCCACCGTGTGGCGGGCCGTTCTGCTGCTGGCGGGACTGATATGCATGGCCACCGGGACCGTGTTCACTAGGATCTATACACGAGGGAACCCGTGGACCTCGCCACTATTGATCGGCGGTTTCGTACTGACCGCTGTTGGCATCGTGACCATTGGCCCGCTGCTGACCCGGGTGGTCAGCACCATGGCTCTGCGCCGTGCGCGGAGCGCCTCAACCGTCATCGCGACGAGCCGGATCCGGGGGAACCCTGTAGCTGTGTTCCGCTCGGTGTCCGGGCTGGTCATCGCCGTGTTCATGGTCTCTGTCTTTGCCGGAGGCATCAGCGCGATCGAAACCATTAATGCACCCACGGCCCGGGCCGGACTGCTCCTGCCCGCCAGCATTTATACCATGCTCGTGCCCGGCACCGCCCCAAGCCAAGTCACCGGCGCCGCAAAGAATGCTAAGGCACTGGCCGGGATTCGCGCCGCCACCATCGGCTACGCCCCAACACCGCTGGGCCAGGGGGACAGCATGGACATCTACATTCCGACAACTGAGGCGCCAACATTAGGTTTTACGGAAACCCCAACGGCGAAGATCGCCGCCTTCGACGCGTCCTTTCTGGAGTCCTGGACCACCAAACCGGTCCCACTTACGGCTGCACCGGTCGACAGTTTGGCTGGACTAGTTCCGGTCGTGATGGTGATCAGCACCGACGGGACCCCCGAGGCCATTGACAGGGCACGCACGTCCCTGAACACCTCCGGAGTGACCAGCATGCCCGCCACCTCCCATGCGGACCTGGCCACGATGAGCAGCACCCGAATAATTCAGGGATTGTCGGCCCTTGCCTACATCGGCGTGTTCGTCGCCGTCGTTGTCGCAGGAATATCCCTTGCAGTATCCACAGCCGCCGCCATCCTGGACCGCAAACGCGTGCTGGGCCTGATGCGGCTGATTGGCATGCCCGTTTCCGCACTCCGCAAAGTCATCATCCAAGAAGCCATCATCCCGCTCCTGGCCGTGCTGCTGCTATCGGTCGGGCTCGGGTTCTTCGTCGCCTGGCTCATGGTCACCTCCTTCGGCGGAGGCAGAACCATCAGCTGGCCCAGCCCCGAGTACTACGCTGCGCTGTCTCTCAGCCTGTTACTCGCCCTGGCGGCTGTGACTGCCACCTTCGGCATCATCCGCCCAAACACCGCACTCACGTCCACCCGGTTTGAGTAAAGCACCGCGGGCCCAGCGCCCGTTTGAATCGAGGGAGGTGCGCCCTCAGTGAGCACCCCGCTTCCATGCAATTAGGTGTCCCGCTGAGCGTGACCAAATGGACGGGCGGGTCGGTTTCGATGCCGATCTTATCCACAGCACTTCACCGTTCCAGTGGAGCACAGGCTCACAGGCCGTCCAAAGCATCGTGGTTGATTCGCGCGTCGCGGCGTTTGGACAAATTGCTCAATATCAGGGTGATGAGCAGCCCAAAGCCAAGGGAAAAAGCCCAACGAATTAGCATCGGAACGCCGGTGTAAACGTCCAGTGCGACATTGGCCGCGAGTGTGGCAAGGATGCTCGTGATGACGATCAGGTGATTCCTCATATAAGCCAGAGTGCCAGCCCAGCGGCGCCAGTAACAAGTCGAATTTGCCCGTATAAGGGTTCGGCATATGGGGACCGTTTTTGACTGGTCGGCCCGTCGATGCTGGACGAGGCTGGTTTTTTAGGCTTAGATTGTGTCAGAACTCGACTGCGAAAACTAATGTTGTCAGAACCGGGTGAAGACCGTTTTCGACTGCAAGGAAGTGATGCCGTGAACCTCATTGGTTATGCCAGAGTCAGTACGACTGACCAGGCATTGGATTTGCAGCTGGACGCCTTGGATAAGGCCGGCGCGTTCAAGGTCTTCGTCGACAAGGCCTCCGGGGCCACGCAGGAGCGCCCGGGCTGGGAGGAATGTCAGTCGTACTTGCAGCCGGGCAATGTGCTGGTGGTCAACGATCTGAGCAGGCTCGGCCGCAACGCGGCTGACCTGGCCAGTATCGTGGCTTCTCTGGCAGAACGACAGGTGGGGTTCCGTTCTTTGCAGGAGCCTTATCTGGATACCTCCACCTCTCACGGGTTGATGATCTTCCAGATCTTCTCTGCCCTGGCGGAGTACGAGCGCAATCGACTGCGGGAACGGACCATGGACGGGCTCAGGGCCGCCAAGGCCCGAGGGCGCACTGGCGGCCGACCCACCAAAATGACACCCACCAAGGCGGCCACGGCACATCGGATGCGATCCGAAAAGTTCACTATCAAGGCAATTGCCGAGACCATCGACGTCAGTGAATCCACGGTCGTCAGAGAGCTTTCCAAGGAACGCAAGACCCTTAGATAGACCCAGATAAATGGGGTCAAAATAGGCGTAGATTCGCGGAATTTCAGTGTTAACGTTGGAGAAATGTCCAACGATTGGAAGAACTGGCGTGGTACGTAAAAAAACGAAGTACGACATTGACGGCCAAATGAGTTTGGATTCATTGTGGTCAGAACCAGAGGAGACACGGAATGAACACGCACGGGCAACACGCCATGGAAACGATGAGGAATCACGACCCGAAGTCGTTCAGCGAGATCCAGGATCCCGAGACGTACTTTTCGAACTTGGGGACACAGATCGAGGACCAGATCGGGGACGTGATGGACAGCCTGATCCAACACGACACGCAAGGTCGATCAACGCTGGAAATCCTGGGAGAGCGCAACATGGCTCGGTTCAGGGCACGCGAGCTGGTGTACCAGGAGAGGATCTACGCATCCCTGCCGCCGTCGGAGGAAGAGATGGAGGAAACTCCGGCGGTGGCCCTGGACGAGGACCAGAGCTAGACCATCAGCTTGCGCCGGCTGCAGCCGCGGTACAGGACCAAGCTTTCCGGCCTGTCTCGCAGGACGACCTAGCCCCGTCGGGGCAGAAGGCCCGTTTCGCGGCGAACTATGAGGCAATTCGTGTCGTCCGCTTGCTCGAGGTCGAACAACGCACAGCAACGATAGAAGAACAGCGCAGCTTGGCCAGGTGGTCCAGCTGGGGAGCCGTACCGCAACTCTTCGACAAGGAAGACTGGGCTGAGGAACGCGCCACGTTAAGGGCGGCATTGACGGAGAAGGAGTTCGACGCTGCCTCCCGAACGACGATCAATGCCCACTACACGGATGCGGGCATTGTCCAGGCAATGTGGGCTGCCGTGGAGCAGCTGGGGTTCACTGGCGGAGACGTTCTGGAACCGGGGTCAGGCTCGGGCACGTTCATTGGCATGGCTCCAGCGGGGGCGCGGATGACTGGTGTTGAGCTGGACCCGCTCACGGCCAGTATTTCCCAGGCCCTGTACCCGCAGGCGCGGATTCGCACCGAATCGTTTGCGGATACGCAGCTGCAGAGAAATTCCTTCGACCTGGCCGTGGGCAATGTCCCCTTCGGGAAGACTGCCCTGTACGACAAGGCGTTCAATCAGGGTCAGCATTCGATGCACAACCACTTCATCATCAAGTCCCTGGAAGCGGTCAAGCCTGGTGGCTACGTCGCGGTGCTGTCTTCTAGCTTCACTCTTGATGCGGCGAACCCGGCAGCACGCCGGGAAATGTCCGCGATGGCTGACTTGGTGGGCGCCGTGCGCCTGCCCACGGCCGCTCACCGTCGTGCCGCCGGCACGGATGCCCTGACCGATGTCCTGTTCTTCCGCAAGCGCGAGGCAGGCCGGGAACCGGCCAACACCGACTGGGAAACCGTGGGCCCGGTCATCGTTGACGGCAAGAACATCAAGATCAACCACTACTTCGATACCCACCCGCAGAATGTCCTGGGCCAGATCACCGTGGGCACGGGCATGTACGGGGCAGAGACAGTGACCGTCAAAGCGGATGGAGACCTCTCGGCCGTACCCTCCCTGCTGGGTGAGCGACTGCGCCACATCACTACCGATGCCCTGGCCGAAGACCGTGGTCATACCCCCGCCCAGACAGTTGCCGGCAAGGAGCCGGCGGCCCTGCTGGAAGCCGGTCAGGCGGCGTGGGACGGAACGATCACCGCCGAGCGCAATGGTTCCTTTACTGTGCTCGAACACGGCCAGTCCGTACCCCTGGAAGTCCCCAAGTCCCATGCCGTTGAAATGCGCGCCCTGTTGGGGCTGCGTGACGGTGCCCGAGCATTGATGGAACTGGAAGCCGCAGACCGGGAAGACACCCCGGAAATGGACGCCCACAGGGCCACGCTTCTGGCCGACTACAACCGGTACGCAGAGAAATTCGGACCGATCAACCGGTTCACGACGAGGGAACGGACTGATAAGGACACCGGCGAGACCATCGTTAGTCGTATCTCGGCTCCTGCTGTGAAGAAGCTCCAAAGCCTTGATCCCTTCGGTAGCTTGCCCAGTGCCCTGGAAGACTTCAATGCGGAAACGCAGAAGGCACTACCAGCAGGGCTGTTGGTACACCGCCAGGTGCAGGTTCGCAAGCCTGTCATGGGTGCTGACACCATTGATGAGGCCTTGGCTATCTGTCTGGATAGCTATGGTGCCCCGGAGCTGGACGTCATTGCTGATCTGGTGGGCAGTAGCCCGGAGGAAGCGCGGGCGCAGTTGGGCGAGCTCGTCTTTGACGACCCCGCCACCGCTGCTCTGGTGACGGCGCCGGAGTACCTCTCCGGTAATGTCCGGGTGAAGCTGGACGCGGTCCGTGCAGCAGCCATTGAGGACCCGCGATGGAACATCAATGTCGCCGCCCTGGAGAAGGTCCAGCCCACCCCGGTGGGCATGGAGGACGTTGAAGCCCGCCTTGGAGCCGTATGGATCAGTGTCGAAGACCACCAGAGGTTCATTCGCGAGACCCTGAATGACCCGCGAGCATCGGTGAGTAGTGTCGGTTCTGGGATTTGGCGGGTCAAGGCTGACCGCGGCACGGTCAAGGCCACCAGCGAGTGGGGAACCCACCGCCGGCCCGCCCCGGACCTGCTCCAGAGCATCCTGGAGCAAAAGAGTATCCAGGTTGAGGACACGGACGCCGATGGCAAGAAGGTTGCCAATCTTGAAGAGACCGAGGCCGCCCAGGAATCGGCCAACGCGCTGCAGGAGCGCTTCGCGGAATGGGTGTGGGAGGAACCGGAACGGGCCACCCGGTTGATTGATGAATACAACCGCCGCTTCAACTCCATCGCGCTGCGCGATTACAGCCAGGAAGGTGCGCGCCTGACCTTGCCCGGGCTGGCCGCATCCTTCAAGCCGCACCCGCACCAGCGCACCGCGGTTGCCCGTATCATCTCCGAACCGTCCGTGGGCCTGTTCCATGAAGTCGGTGCGGGAAAGACCGCGGAGATGGTGATGGGGGCGATGGAGCTTAAACGCCTGGGCATGGCCACCAAGCCCATGGTCGTTGTCCCCAACCACATGCTGGAGCAGTTCACCCGTGAGTGGTTGGAGCTCTATCCGCAGGCACGCCTGCTCTCTGCCGGCAGTGATGACATCAAGACCGTCAAGACGGACAGCAGCGCCCGCCGGCGCTTCGTTGCCCGCGTCGCTGCGAATGATTGGGACGGGATCATCATCACCCAGACCGCGTTCAAGAGCATCGGGGTGAAGGCCGAGACGATCGAGGCGTACCAGCACACCCTGATCGGTGACGTCCGGGAAACCATCACCAATGCCATGGAGAACGGCGAGGACCGGACCACGGTGAAGAAGCTGGAGACTAAGCTCCAGGCCGAAGAAGAGCGGATGAAGAAGCTCATGGACACGGCCCCGGATCCGGGCCTGACGTTCGAGGACACCGGCGTCGACTACCTGTTCGTGGATGAGGCTCACGACTTCAAGAACCTGCGCACCGTCACCAATATCAAGGGCGCCGAGATCACCGGTTCAGTCCGTGCCACTGACATGCACCTGAAGTTGGAGTACCTGCGCTCTACCCATGGTGAGCGCGTGGCCACCATGGCCACCGGTACCCCGATTGCGAACTCTTTGACCGAGGCGCACGTCATGCAGCGCTACCTGCGCCCGGATTTGCTCCGGGATGCCGGGGTGGAGAACTTCGATATTTGGGGTGCGACGTTTGGTGAGACCGTCACGGCCATCGAGATGGACGCCGGCGGCCGGCTGAAGAACAAGTCCCGGTTCGCCAAGTTCAAGAACGTGCCGGAAATGCTGCGTACCTTTCACGTCTTCGCGGACGTGAAGCTCTCCGAGGACCTGAACCTGGCAACACCGGATTTGGTGAAGCGCCCCAGCGACGGGGAGCGGCAGCCCGAGCTGGTGTTGATCCCGCAGCCTCTGGAACTGGCCGAGTACATGCAGGGCCTGGCCGAGCGGCTGGATAGCCTCAAGGGTTGGGCCCAGAAGGGGGCGGATAACGCCCTGACGGTCTACAACGACGGCCGCAAGGCCGCCCTTGACCTGCGGATGGTGGGCATCGAGCCCCAATCCGCGACGAAGATTGACCACGTAGTGGCCAACACCTTGAAGGTGTGGGAAGCCAATCGCGAGAACCAGTACGAGACCGGGTTCAACTCCGGGACCATGTCCGCCCAGCGAGGTGCGTTGCAGATCATCTTCTGCGACATGTCTACCCCGTCCAAGGACAAGGGCCCGGACGGGCAGCCCGTCTGGACCGCTTACCAGCAGATCAAGGATCAGCTGGTAGCCGGCGGCATTCAGGCTGACCAGGTGAAGTTCATTCATGACTTCCCCAAGGCCGAGCAAAAGGCGGCCCTCTTTGAGCAGTGCCGCAGCGGCGACGTCGCGGTGCTCCTGGGGTCGACACCTATGATGGGTACCGGTACGAACGTGCAGCTGCGCGCCATGGCCCTGCATCACGTGACCTGCCCCTGGCGCCCGGCCGACCTCACCCAGCGTGATGGCCGGATCATCCGCCAGGGCAATGCCAACGCGGAGGTCTACAACTTCCAGTACGCCACCATGGGCAGCTACGACAGCGCGGCGTGGGACGGGATCCAGCGCAAGGCCACCATGATCAATCAGGTCTTGCGCGGGCGCCTGGACGTGCGCGAGCTCGAAGACGTGGGAGACCTGGCCTTGAATGCCGCGCAGATCAAGGCCGCCACCAGCGGTAACCCGCTGGTGATGGAGAAGATCGAAGCCGACGCAGCGCGGACCAAGCTGGAACGACTCAAGCGTGCCTTTGAGAAGAACCAGAGTTCTCTGCAATGGTCCCGTGCCTCGGCGCAATCGACCATTGACATGGCTGGGCAGAAGCTACCGGCCGTGCTGGCCGCCATGTCCACCATCCTGTCGACGCAAGGCGATGCCTTCACGATGACCTTCGGTTCACAGGCCGTGGACACAAGGGCCGACGCCGTGGCCGGCATCTACGACTGGGTGAAAACCAACACCCCCGACTTCGGAAACTTCGCCCACCGCCAGCATGACTACGGCACCATGGCCGTCCTGGGCGGGCAGGAACTCGTGGTCTCTAACGCGGCCCACCAATCCCGCCTCGGCTCCTACCAAGACCTGGTGATCCAGGTGAAAGGCCTGCCGGACACGGGAACAGTGTTTAGCCGGGGATTGATTTTGGAGGGCGGGACCGGGATGGTGACCAGATTGGAGAACCGGGTCGCCGGGATCCCCGACGTCGCAGCCAAGCTGCAACGCACCATCGCTGAGAAGCAGCTCGTTCTGGTCGACATTGACGCCCAGCTCGGCAAGCCCTTCAAATACGAGGACAAACTGGCCGGCGCCCGCGAGAAGAGCAAGGAGCTCGACGCGAAACTCAAAGCCTCGATGGAGAAGACCGAGCCGAAAACACCACAGCCTGAGGGTGGGCAACCGGGGAATACTCCCTTGAAGGATCCGCGCCTGGCAGAGGCGTTGGAGGCACAAGCCTTCGCGCAGAGTCTCTTCCGTTCCTCACGTCCCCAGCCAAGGAGGCTCGACCATGGGGATCGAAGCAACGCACCCACACCCAATCCCGCGATTCAACGCAACGGACCAACACGAGGGGGTCCCGACCGGGGAATCTCCTAAACCCCATTCACTCTATGTAGGGTGAACAAAGAAGCCCCGCAATGCGTCCCGCTATGACCCACTGTGGGGCTTCTTCATGCCGCGATTGTGGGCTGGCTCCGCGGTACGACGGAGGTTTCCAACGACCTGGTACTCGCGAGCTCGCACCAGGTTAGTGGGCGTCCGCTTCGCGGCCGGCTGTTGGGTGGGTGGTCCCGGCTCCGCAAGCTCCGCCGTGCCCATCCACCTGTTTCTACGCTGCGCGTTTTTGTTGGTGTCCTTCGGATTCTACGTGTCCGCTCCACACCGTCTAGCCCCTCCTTCGTCGGGGCCTTCGTCCGGTAAAAGCATGTTCCGGCGCTCGTTCCTCGCTTATTTCCTCCACATGTTTTCCCGGTCTTGCCCTGCGGGTAGACAGTGCTCCGTCGGACACAGCTACGCAAGCTTCGCCACCAAACAAAAACAACGGGGAGAAGAGAAAGAGGCTGGCCGGGTAACACCGCTCGCTCGCCCCACACCCAACGAAGGAGACCCGCAATGCTTGCTACAGCTCTGAGAACCACCTGCACGGTGGACACCCACGAAATCGTTTCCGGCGTCCGTGTCTTGACCGATGCGCACGAGGACGGCGGTTACGAGTGGATGGAGAAGATCGAGGAAGAAGGCTGGGTTGCCTGCGGGGCATGGGGTGTTGACGGCTGGGACTTGGGCCAATGGCCTTACGTCATGGTGGCCGTGACCAAGACCGCCGACGCATCCGGGCCGTTGTTCGGGATGGCAACGTATTGCGAGGGGGACGTGAAGACGACGTTCTACCGCACACAGGCCGCGCACTGGGAGGCCATCACCGCCGAGGCATTCAACGGGTGGAAAAACCGTACTGACGGCCCGCCTAACCTGCCGGACACGGCCGACCAGCTAGCCCCGGAATACCGACAGCCCTACAGCCTAAACCTGAGCTAGTTCCAGCCTGAACTATGGAGCGGCGCGGAACCTAGATGTCAGAAGTATCTAGGTTCCGCGCTCAATCCCTCACAAGTTTCAGAAGGAATCCAATGAACGCTCAGATGGCCGGCGTTGAGAAGCCGGCCCCTCATGCTGGTTCCCGTCCGCTAGCGCGGCCAGGAACCGAAGACCTGGTACTCGCGAGCTCGCACCAGGTTATTGGGCGTCCGCTGCGCGTACGACTGTTGGGGGTGGCCCCGGCTCCGCAAGCTCCGCCGCGCCCACCCCTGTTTTTGAAAACCGCTGCGCGTTTTTTGGTTGCTGTCCTTCGGATTCTACGTGTCCGCTCCACCCCGTCTAGCCCCTCCTTCGTCGGGGCCTGCGCCAGGGAAAACATGTTCCGGCGCTCCTGCGTCGCTTATTTCCTCCACACGTTTTCTCAGTCTTGCCCTTACGGGTAGACAGGGCTCCGTCGGCCACAGCTACGCAAGCTTCGCTAGCAACCAAAAAACAACGGGGAGAAGAGAAAAGCAGCTGGCCGGGTAACGCCGCTCTCGCACCCCACCCTGACCAAAAAGGAAAAACCCTCATGACTGCTGTATCCGAAAACCCCGTGGCCACCGCTACGGAACTGCTCGACCCGACCACGCTCACCGTAGACACGAACGTCCGCAAAGAGGCTGCCCTGACCCCCGAGTTCGTGGCCTCCATCAAGGAACACGGTGTGCTCGTCCCTGTTGTCGGCCACCGTGCTGAAGACGGAACGGTGCACGTGCAGATGGGCCAGCGCCGCACGCTGGCCGCCGTCGAAGTTGGCCTTACCGCCATTCCCGTCCATGTCGTGGCCACACGGGAAGAAGCCGACCGGCTGGCCACCCAAGTGGTGGAGAACGAGATGCGCCGCGCCCTGACGGACGCCGACCGCGCCGACGCCTACCACCAGATGTCACTGCTCGGTGTCTCGGCAACCATGATCGCCAGAAGAACAGGAGCCAAGAAGGCCACCGTCCAGACCGCGCTGGCCGTCAAGGCCAACGAGACGGCCGCCGCCGCACTCGCCCAGGGACTGACATTGGAGCAGTCAGTTGTGATTGCGGAGTTCAGCGCCAACCCCGAGGAAGCCAACGAACTGGAAAAGGCAGCGTTGGAAAACCCGGGCAACTTCGTCCACAAAGCCCAACGCATGAGAGACGATCGGGCAACTGCCGCCCTGATCGCCACGGCCACCGCTGAAGCTGAAGCCAAGGGCCTGACCGTTCTGGAGGAGAACCCGAACGGATGGGACTACAAAGGCCCGGCCGCTAGCATCTATGATCTGACGACCGCCGAGGGTGAGAAGTTGACCGGTGCGGATGCCGACGCCGTGTACCTGAACACCGGCTACAGCGGAATCAGCGAGCGGCTGTGCGTCGCGGATTGGAAAGCCCGTGGCCTGCGTAAGGGTGGCAAGCCCGCAGCCGGGGGCATGACCGAGGAAGAGAAGCTGGCCAGAAGAACGACGATCGAGAACAACAAGGCCGCTGACTCGGCCGAGGTCGTCAGACGAGAATTCTTGGTCGCCCTGCTGTCCCGGAAGACGGTACCGAAGGACACGGCACGGTTCATCGCCCACACCCTGACTCACTCCTCGTACCTCGTGGCCAAGGGCACCAACTATGCCGCGTTGACGGCCACGCTGCTGGGATGCGGAGCAGACCGGGGTGAACTGCAGAAGCATCTGGCCAAGGCCACGGTGAAGCCGGAAATGGTGTCGCTGGCGATCATGATCACCGCCTACGAGGCCTCGATCGATCGCACGAGCTGGCGACACGAGGACGAGAATCACTCCTACTACTTGAAGCAGCTCGCAGTCTGGGGTTACTCCCTCAGCGACGTTGAGAAGCTGATGAGCAGCAAGTAGAAACAAGAAAGGAAAAGCACGGAACCTAGATGTCAGAAGTATCTAGGTGCCGTGCTTTTCACTTCCCTCAAAGTTTAACAGCATGCAGCCCTCGGAACCAACCGCAGTGCCCGGTTTTGAAAACGCGGCCGGTGCCGGAGCCGCCACAGATAAGTGGGAATCTCACCGCCCAGGGCCGGTGCCGTCACCGGCACCGGCCCACCGCCTCGAGCGGGTGGTTGCCTAACGTGTCGGGTAAGTGCTTTCGAGCGGAGGAAGGAGCTTGACTCGGCTCTTGTCGTAGTATGCGCACAGGCCATCCAGTGGGAAATGGACGGCAACACAAAAGACCTGGTCACTACCGCCAACGTTTACACCGAGGGAAAGAACCTCCCCGAAATCGTCGCGGCCTTCAACCTTGACTCGCTGACGAGGAGGACGTGAAGCTTCGGAAATAGTCATCCCTTAGTGTCGCCCAAGAATTCTCGGTCGTGGTGGATGTTGTGAAATGTGGCGGCCGGCTTCGCCGGCACAGGAGAGGTTGGGTGCCTGGCCAGGTTGGGTTTCCCCTCGCCCCCAGGTGCACGGCAAAACATTCTGTCCTTCGGTGTTTTCCCGCACACAGGTGGACGACGGGACCCATGGGACCGGTTGTACACAGTCATCAGGTCACGAACATTGGTGTCTCACATTGGGTGGGCCGTTGACTGGGCACAACCTCGTGGAAGGGTGGCAGCCGGCTACGCCGGCAAAAGCAGGTTTGTGTGTGGATTGGTTTGGGTTTCCCGATGTCCACAGGTGGACAGCAAAAGAGTTTGTCCTTCGGTCTTTTCCTGCCCACAGGTGGATACCGGGGCCCATACTGACCGGCTGCACACCGGTGCCAGGTCGGCTGGGGTCCCAGAGGTTTCGTTGGGTTTTCCGTCACCCGTGCACAGCCTGGTGCGGGGGTGGTGTGGTCAAGAAGGTGGGTTTGTTGCACGAAGGGAAGTGGATGGGAGGTTGTCCCGGCGTAGCCGGGACAACCTCCCATCTGCTGTTTTGGTGAGTGGCTACTTTGCAGAGGCCGTGCACATCCACCGGTCGCGGTGGTGAGGTACCTGCCCGTGGTGAGCTGGTGGTTGTGTGCGGGTGTTCGTTTGGTTCCTGCTGTCCACAGGTGTGCGGGAAAAGACCGAAGGATCAATCTTTTGCCGTGCACGTGTAGTCAGGAGGCCATGAACCTTGACCACCGATTCTTGAAGGAGTTTTTACTCGGCTGCGGGAGCAGACGTGGTCCTTTTCGGACGTCCGCCTGAGGACTTAGTTGCCTGTTCGATCCCGAAGTCCTTGAGGTCCTTCGCGGTCCACCCCTGCCGCAATGCGGCTGCGTGATTTTGGTTGTGTTCGCGCTCAGCTGCGGCCAACAACTCTCGGGCCTCAGTGAGGGCCAGGCCGCTTTCTCCGGCACGACGCACGGCCTGTATTTTCTCGTCCCGATCCTGGGACAGTCGGCGTTCGGCTTCTTCGGTGATCTGGTCGATAGTCATGCTTTCAGCCTAGGTTCCCACCGTGGCCCGCCGCAAGGCGAAAACCCAAAACCAAACCAGGAGCGGAGCAAGCTGGGCATTTAGCTATGCTAAATGGCTTACAACCTCGCTTTCGCGCTCGGTTGGTGGCAAACTGGGTTTGCGTCCCCGACGTTGTCAGGGTCGCTGCGCTGGGCCATTTGATAGGGAAAGGGGACTTAGTTGCCAGCTCGTATCCGTTCTGAGAACGTCAGTGGCGGCCGAAACGCTCAACCTTTCCAGGTCAAGGTTTCAGAGCACGAGCGTGCCGCTCTATTGCTGCGTGCTGA
Source organism: Arthrobacter sp. ERGS1:01 (assembly GCF_001281315.1). Taxonomy (NCBI): domain Bacteria; kingdom Bacillati; phylum Actinomycetota; class Actinomycetes; order Micrococcales; family Micrococcaceae; genus Arthrobacter; species Arthrobacter sp. ERGS1:01. Next base: position 53,626 of record NZ_CP012478.1, read on the forward strand.
TCGAGCGAAGAAATCAGTTCCCCGCCTGTTGCGAGAGTCTGCTTTGACTGACGGAGGTGCCGAAAGGCTCGCAGTTGAGGTTGAGGTTAAGGAAGAACTTGCAGGGATTCGAAACCTTGTCCGGTCCCTGAGTAACAACATCAATCAGCTCGCCAGGCACGCGAACTCCACTGGCGAATTTCCTGCCGAGGCGGCCACTGCTGTTGCCGCAGTACAACGTGCTGCGTTACGCGTGAACATGATCCTGGCGAAAATGGAACAATCATGATTCCCAACGTGGTGACCGGCAACAGAATGCAGGGATTGATCCGATACCTGGCTGGTCCTGGCAAGGTAAATGAACACACGGACATTCACCTTGTATGCGCATCAGATCAAATCGTTTCTGTCCTTGATGGTCAGGCTTTGACCGGTGAAGCTGTTGCACTTTTGGGGCAAGAGATGAACTTCCCCAAGAGCGCCTTCCGCCCTGGTGAATTGGCCAGGGATCATGTGCTGCATGTTTCGCTCGCGCTTGATCCTTCCCAGCTGGGTGAAGCTGGTGTGCGTGATGATGAGTTCTGGGAGAAGGTTTCTCGCCGGTTCATAGCCCAGATGAGCTTGGATGGTGCAGACGGCAAGAGCCCCAACCGATGGGTTGCCATTCGCCACGGTGTGAGTACCAATGGCAACGACCACGTACACCTTGCGGTGTCGATGATTCGTGAGGATGGCACCTGGTGGAGTGACTACAAGAGCAAGTTTAGGTCCCAGCAAGCAGCTCGTGTCATTGAGAAAGAATTCGGGCTGAGGATCCTCGGCCAGGGAGTCAAGACAAAGGGTTATGCGCCCGGTGAGTTGCTCTCCGTTGCACGACGCCGTGCCGAGGCAAAGTACGTCCAAGAAGCGAAGTTGAACCCTCTCCAGGTGCCTTGGAAGTTGTTGGATTCTACAGCCCGCCAACACCTCATTGCCGAGCAGTCCAAGATAGAGCAACCTCGGTTTGAACTGGCACGATTCATCCGGGCCTCGGGGGCCGGCGCACAGTCCGAGGGTGAGTATGTTCGTCGCCTGCGCGGCAATGGATTGCTGGTTCGCCCGTATTACGCCAAAGGATCAACGGAACAGGTAGCCGGCTATTCGGTGGCCCTGAAACCAGTGCATGGCGAACGTCCTATTTGGTACGGCGGAGGGACCCTGGCCAAGGATCTTTCCTTGCCCTCGTTGCGCGCCGGATGGTCTGAGTCGGACGCCGCTCTGGCATTGCCTGAATGGAAAGCCGCAGCTAAGAACCGTGCCTTCGCTGCACCCGATGATGGGGCTGTTTCGTCTGTTGAGCTCGGCGCCTACTTCAAAGAACTCGCGGGCTACCTGGACACCGTAGTCAAGGCAGATGTGAAGGACCTGGCCCAGTACGCGCAGCTCGCACGCGACGGTGCGGGGCTATTTGCCGCCTGGTCCGTAGCGGCCGGCAAGGAGGGGGATGAGAACGCCAAGGCCCTGGGGGATGCCTCCGATTTGTTCGCACGCCATGCTCAACTTTCGGACCAGCCAAAGCGTGCCGTGCACCCACCCTCACGGCTCTACGCTGACTTGTGCACGCACATGGCCATCAGCAAATCCCGCCGTGCCGGAGCAGTGGCCATGGTCAAGGCCTGGTCAAGAGCTGGCAAGGAATTGGGCCGGTCTTTCGAGGCTATAGGGGTGGCACGAGCGTCACACCATTTGTCCACTGAGCTGCAGAAGCGACTGGATGGCGTTCACGATTCCTACCGGCTGAGCAATCCCCTGCCGGTGAAATCACCTGCGCAGGTTGGGAGAACGCCGGGGGATTCCTCTCAGAAGAAGGTCGAGTCCAGGTCAACTGTCGTTGCTGTGGTGGACCGGCCCGAGCAGGCGTCCACACCAGTCGTTAGGCCGTTGACTCAGGCTGCGCGGATGGAAGCCACGGTGGCGAAACTACGCTCCCAAGGCGTGGCCGAGGAAGCCATTGACGCGATTCGCTTTGCGGAGTCCCAACAGAAGTTCTCACCTGGTGCGCGGGGCCCTGCCGGCACTCCCCCAGGTGCGCAGAAAGTTGCTCGTAACGATCCACCACGCAAGGGCCGCGGCCCGGATAAGGGAGTCAGCAGATGAGTGCAGCAGGAGACGGCATTGACGATGCCTTTGAGGAACTGTTCCGGCATGGGATGGTGCTCTCATCACAGATTGGTCGGGAAGTCTCCCGAGTCTGGGAACACCTGCTGAGGAACAAGGCAACGCTTTCTGAGCGCGAAGCTACTCGTCTGCAGCTGGCGTTTGATACTGAGAAGCGCACGGCCTTGTCGGTGTTGAAACCGACCTCCCAGAAAGCCTGGTGGGATCAGGCAAAGCCGTCCGAGGTAGCAGAGGCGTACCGTATTGCTACTGCTTGGTCAGCCCACGACCCAGCAGCGGCGGACGCTGCGAAAGTGATTCAGGAACAAGCCGCTGCGCGTTTCGGCTTGGACGAGGATGCTCTGTCCCGGCTCGCTCCGGAAGCAGTGGCAGGTGCGGCAGTGCCTGCGTTGATGGAGAAGCAGCAACGGGCTGCGGACCTCGTTCACACCAAAGCCTATTTCGCTCAGGCCAACCCGGAACGACTGAGTAAATACGAGGCCGAGGTCCGTTACTCGGATTCGGCTGAAGATACTGTTACCGAGCAAAAGCTCCTCATCAAGGAGTGGCGGGCAGCTACCGGTCAGAATGCGGAGGCCGCTGCTGATCTGGGGGCTGTTGTCAGTGAAGCGAAGACTGTCCGTGGGCAGGCTCACGGACTGGAAGAGGTTGCAGCTGCAGAGTTTGTTGATGCGAGGGAGGGGCGCGTCGAAGCTGAGAAGGCCCTTGCCCAGGGTCCCAGCCCGGCCGAGGAAGCCTGGTACCGTGACACGTTCTTGGCAGAGTCCCCTGAAATAGATCAGGCCTATGAGAACAGTGCCAATGCCGCCAGCGCTGCGCGCAAGGATGACACTGCAGGTACGCGGCGGCTGGGGCAGGCCGAGGCGGCTCATCTGGCCGCTGACCGGCAGGAGGAGCTCGTGGCCCGCCTGCGTGCCGGTGTTGGTGGTGAGGAAGGTGTTGCTGCCCTGGAATTCGCCCAGGGACAACAGAAATTCCCGATTGCCCACGCGGCCGCCGGCAAGGGCAGGACCGTGAACAAGGTCAAGGCCAACGCACCTCAGAAGACGGCAGCGAAGGGCAAACTAATCTCCCGATAGCGCAGCTCGGTGCACCGTGTTGCAAGCAAAAGGGAACCTGCAGATCAGAAATACCAAAATGCAGATATAACGATTTGGTCAAGTAATTTGTTCTACTGTTGACTCGCTTGTTCGTGGCGGGCGTACTGTGTCGCCATGAGAACATTGGGGTTAAATGTGAAAAGACTTCTTGTAACTTTTGTTGCGCTTGTACTCCTTATTGGAGGTTCGCTCGTTGCAACGACGCCTGCAAATGCTGCAACGCAATATTGCAATCCACACGCCACCTCCTTCACCGTCAAAGAAGGCAGCGTTAACCTCGTCGTTGGCAGAGTTACCGTTCATTCAAACGTATGTCTCAACGCCGCGAAAAATGGTGTTGTGTCATCCAACGCATCATTGAGTTGGGACCCCACGCCGGCGGGGACACTGGCAGGATGGCGATTTGATAGCAACGTCACTCAGCTGACGTACCAAGGTGGGACACAGGCCAGTTGGGTGTCATCTGCGGTGATGAAGATGTGCTTGCCAACTCAAGTATCACCGCTTTGTAGTTTCGGTGAGACTTTCAAGGTAAATACAACCCATCACGGTGTAGGATTTGTTGGACCTGGGGTAGTCAACTATTCGTTCGCATGTACCAACAAATATTGTGCCTTGCACTTTGGAGGAAGTTTTGTTGTTTCCTAATTCACGAATTCGTCAATGGGCTCCGATCTTCGTCGTCATTTGTGGATTAATTGGCTCTGGCCTTGGCGAGCTGACCGGAGAGTCAAACTCCTGGTTTTTGTTTTTCGTGGGTGCATTCGTTGGCGGCCTAATCCCTCTTCGCCAATACCTGAAAAATGGTCGACGTCAAACTTCTAACGGTTGATCATTTGGTTGCTGACTTCAATGACTGTCAATGTCGTTGAGGTCAGTAGCTATTTAACGACACATGGGACGGCCCTGGCCTCCTAGCTTTGCGATACAGAAAGCCTGCAGAGGTCGACCCCAGATGCTTCACAACATTGCTGCCCTTGAGTTTGCCCAGAGAGAACTGAAATTCCCGATTGCCCACGTGGCCGCCGGCAAGGGCAAGACCGTGAACAAGGTCAACGCACCGTCAGAAGACGGCGGTGAAGGGCAAACTGTTCTCTCGATAACGCAGCACGGTGCACCGTGTTGCAGACACAATGAAGGGGCCACAGCATCCATGCTGTGGCCGCTTCATTTCAGTATCCGTGAGATTGAATCCGCTCAGGGGGCGAAGGGGGTTGGTGATCGCCTCCCGTTCCTGTGGCGGTTCCCCTCCCGACTGAAGGATGGGGAATGGGCTCCCTTTGGGTTTTCTGGGCGTAGGCTTCGGCTGCTTGTTGTTCTGGATCCTCTTGAGGTGCGAGGGGCTGGATGGTTGGATATTTTTCCAGGACCCTGTTGTGTCCGTCTTTGCATCGTCTGAAGGGGCCGTCCTCGGCCATGATTCTGTCGAAGTGCCTGTCTGCGTGTTCGAGGATCCAGGAGGACATGGCGCCTCCTCCGGATGCGTAAGAGTCTTCCCAGGCGTACCAGGCTGCTGTGACGCGGCCTAGGACTGCTTTGTGGAGCCACCACTGCTGGCACCACACCAGGACTGGTTTTTCTCGTTCTTTGACTCCTGGCTGGGTGTCGTAGAGCTCGTACAACAGGCTGAAAGTGGTATCGAAGAATTCAAAGACATTGGCGTGCTTTGGTTGGGCTTCTTCATCACCCTCAGTTGCCGTGTTCAGGGTGGCGAGTTCCTGGCTAGCTCCGGGCACAGATTCTCGTTCAAGGTCTTCCTTGATCCAGGAGTCCAAGGCAGCTTGTGACCACTTGGAGGTTCCCCCCGCTTGCAGGACTGCAGGAGGTGCAACACCGTCCATGACCATGCGGCGAAACATGGCAACGGTGAACTTGTTGCTTGATTCTTCACTGACTAGGGCGGCAGCTTCAGCGGCTGAAAGGAAGAAGTCCCTTCCATCAGGTGAGCTGTCGCTGTCAGCAATATCTGACGCTTCACGGGCAGCCTCCTCGAGGCGGTCAAGCCAGGTGTCAATGGTGTTCTGGGACCACTTGACCGTCTTACCGTCAGCACCGGCCGGCGCTGGGGCGTCGGCCTTGACGACCATGCGCCGGAAGGTGGCCGTTGTGGTTTTCTTGCCCAATCGTTCGGTCATCAGCGAGGCAACGTCGGAGGCTGTGAGGTAGAAGTCCAGGCCTTCAGCCTCCACCGGCGCTGCATTCTCTCCTAGGTCAGCCAGACCGTCGAGGTCGTCGTCAGTCTCGGAGTTTATGACTCCTGTCTCGGGATCGAAATCGAAACTCATATCCCTGACCCCGCCATCAGGTCGGGGTTGGAGCGCGAGGCCGCCAGAGACTCATGTGCCGCGTGAATGGTTTCTTCCGCCTGCGGGTCATACTTCATCAGCGATGCTTCTACTTCGTCTTTGCGTGCTGTGGCCATCCAGGGAACGGTGCGCACCAGGGCAGCCCGGTTGCCGGAGGAGAGCAACACGGCCCGCCCGCGCGGCATTGCGGAGAGCTCGGCGGCGTCGAAAATCTTGTCCTTGTGTTCTTGCCGGGGACCGGCCGGGGAGTTGCGGGAGCCTGGGGAGCCAGGGGTGGTGTAGTAGTAGTCGCCAATGGCGTCAGAGAACAGTTGCAGGAGGTGGCCGGGCTTGTTGCCGCCGGCGTAGACCGTCCAGTTGGCGGCCTCCATGAGGGAGTCCATGCCGGCCTTGCCCCACACGCCTTCTCCCTGGGGGTAGGACTGGAGAATGGTCACGATCAGGATCCCGCGGGAGCCGTAGTGGGAGTAGAGCTTGGGCAGTTTCGGCCATCGGCACACGTTCGCTGCCTCATCCAGAACGACCACGAGGGGTACGGCCAGCCGCCCCCCGGCCATCCGGGAGGCCTTTTGCTCGGCCGCGTCACAGACGGCAACGGTCAACGCGGTTACCAGCGCTTTGGCTGATCCAGAACCGTCCTTGGAGAGGCTGTAGAGGGTGTTGGCGCCGTCGAGGAACCGCAGTGGGTCAAAGTGCTTGCGTCCACGCCCGGACTCTTCCCCTGGTGCGGGGTTGACCCACCGGGCGATTTGCAGGTTCGAGAGGCTGGCGGTCATGACCTGCACGGTGGAGAACACACCGGAACGTTCCTGGGGAGCTGAGGAATAGATGCCCACGAGCTCGTTGAACACTTCCTTGTAAATGGTGCCGTCGAGGATTCGCAATGAGGGCGGTTCCTCCGCGTCTGGGGCTGCAATCCAACCCTGAACGTCGCGGAGCCAGTACTGCTCCCCCACGTAATGATCCCCATCCCGCAGCGCCTGGCCCTGGCTGACGGCTGCGGCGAGGAAGAGCCCGCGCAGCAGTGTCGTGGCACGTTGTTCAAAGAAGTTGCCGTTGGCCGAGGACGATACTGACTCCATTTCGGCCTTCGCGAACACTTCGGCCAAGTCATACGCTTTGGTCTCATCGGTGACCGCTGAGAGCGGGTTCCACCACCAGCTCGGGGCCTCCCCCACGATGCCTTGGGGGTCGAAGCAAAAGACCTGCCCGATCCGTTCCCGGGAGAGGCGGGTGTGGTCGTGAAGGCCGCGCTTGTTCTCGGTGGCCAACACCGGTCCCGGTGCCGCCAGGACGTGGGGGACGCCGAAGGATGAGGTTTTGCCGGTCCTGGGGCCGGCATAGAGCAAACCTACGTCCTCGACGGAAGCGTGGAGTGATTTGCCGCTGTGCGCGTGAACACCCAAAGGCAGCCCCACGAAGTCGGTTTTTCCCCCGCCGACTTTGGCGGCCTTGGCTGCGGCCGCCTTGTATGAGAGCGGCTGCAGGTCCTTGGCGGAGGCCATGTGGATCGAGGCCGGATCCACCCAGGCCCCGGACCGGAACAGCTTCTTCCCCACCCACCAGGCAACGACCACAACGACTGCAAGGACCACGAATACGCCGCCCATTCCCCAGGCATGGGCGGCCGTGAAAGAGGCATCCCCGCGGACCCAAGAAGCGATGATGGCGACAGGGGTTTCCCACACACCGGCGGTCAACCATTGGCCGACACTAATCCCGCCAACGATTGTGACCAGCAAGGCGATGCCCACCGTCACCATCACGACGGTGAGCTTGTTCTTTTCCCGCATGTACCGTGCCCTGGTGGGTGCGCCCATGGTGGTTCCTTCTTTCCCTGGCTGGGTGGTTATTGTGTGCGGAAGCGGGTATCGGTGATGTGGACTTGTTCCTGGATGCTGGTTTGAATCATCTGCACCGGGATTCCGACCCGCCCTTCAACCTTGAGCAGGATTTTCCCTGCCCCCGGTGGTGGGGTGGCCTTGCCCGTGGCGTGTTCATGCACGGCGCGGCGACGGTTCCGACGCCCGCCCCAGGACTGGGAGGCGTTGAATGAGGCCACCAGGGCGATTTCTTCCTCCGTGAGCTTCTTGACCTTGCTCAACTCACGCAGATCTTCCTCGGTCAAAGACATCAGCCCCAGGAGTCCGGAGCGTTCAGCGAAGCCACGGGCCGTTTCCCGGTCTGCTTTGTTCGGCAGGGAGAGGAAGTCCTTGGGTGAGTGGGTGATCTTGATTTCCGCGACACCCTTGGAACGGTTCGTGCGTGAGAGCGCATCGGCGAGGTCCACGATGCCCGGGCAGTGACGCATCGGGAACCAGAACTCATCCATCAACGTCACGTACCCGCCCCAGCGAACCTTGGGCTCATAGCCAGGCGTTTCAGCGGCCAGGCGGGCTTCGTGTTGGGCGAGCTCCCAATGAGCGTCAATGGCGTCCATGCCCAGGGACCAGGTGCCCAACATCGCAGCCGAGAGCAGACGGGTGTTCGTCGGGGAGATCCCGGAGGTATCGAAGCAGAACCCGCCGGGGTTTCCCGGGTCGAACTCGATGGAATCGGCACCGCCAAGCAGCTGCCCCATTTCACCGGCCAGCATGGAGGACAGGGTCTCCCCCAGCTCGGAGAAGCGTTTGTGGAACTTCCCCAGCGTGGATTGTCGGCTCTCGGACAGCACCAATTCCGACGGTGAATCAAAGACCCGCAGCAGGTCTGCGGTCACGGGCCGGGGATAGTTTGTTTGGGCGGTGGCCACGAGGGCGGCCAGCACGGTGTCTTCAATATCGGAGAGGCTTTTGCCACGGCAGATGCGGGCCATCAGCTGGGTCTGCTGGACCGCTTTGGTGCGTGCCAGTTCGGCCAGTTCCTCCCCGATCTCACCGCCAATGATGTCAGCCGCTAACCCCAGAGGTCCGGGGGCGAGGATGTTCAGGCGCTGGCCGTTGGGCCCGACCCGCAACACATTCCCGCCAAGGGCATCGGTCAGGGCCGTGTGTTCACCCTTCATGGGGTCAAAGGATCCCAGGGTCATGCCACGGCCGATCATGCCCAGGACCATGTTCTGACCAGCGGACGTTTTCCCCACGCCGTTGATACCAAAGATCATCATCGACGGTGAAGAGATGACCCCGGCACGGTACAGGGCCTCAGGGTCAGTACAGATGGCAGTATCGGCAATCATGTCCCTACCCAGTGGTGCCCCGTCCGTGGGGCGGGCCGAGCCGGCCCCGAAGGGGTAGATCCCGCACACCTGAACACTGGTGGTGTACCAGTCCGGAGGCTGCGGGACGTTGCCCCACCGGCCACCACCATGACCGGCGAAACCCTTGGCTGTCTTGCGCAGATCACGGATTACAGTCTTGGTTTTCATTACGCTTTTCCTTCCGCCCAGAGAGCGAACGGGCCACGGTAGAGCCAGGGCAGCACACCCAAGGGCAGAGTGGAGTGGAACGCGGCCGAGCCGCCATGTTCGACAAAACGGTAGGTGAGCCCGCACTGGTCCATCAGGGACTTGATCTTCGTTTCAGCCTCACGATGGGCTTTAGCGGTCGGTTCAAAGGTGACGGTGACCATCATCATGAACCTGGTCATCGAAGCACCCTGAACGAGCTCAGCCTCAGACTTTCTGGCTAGCTCGACCTTGTGGGTGTCGAAGGAGGAAGAGTTACCGTTTCCCGAAGACGCGGTGAAGCCAGTGTTCTTCCGCAAGGACTGGGCCTTCTTCACCGCCTGGGCGCCGGAGAGCGGACGGTAGAACACCGCCACCCGCTTCCGAAGGAACTTCTCCGCCGGCGCGAATAGCTTCTCCATGGTCTTCTCCGTGATGTGCATCCGGGGCGGGACGGTCATCATGACCGTCATCGACGCCACCCCGTCATGGAAGACGACCCGACCGGCAGTGTCGTCAAAAAACTCCGGCCCTGCCTCCCCCAGGCGAGTCCGCCAGGTGTTCACCCCCAGATCATCGGAACCATACTCAGCGGCCCGGGCCGGCTGATAGGCGACGAGCACTTCCCGGGCCAGCTCCTCGGAGGTGGCCACCTCACACAATCCGGCACCGGATGCGTAGAGGGCATCGCGTTGGGCCGGCAGTCGGGCGGCGACGTCGGCCGCGGCCTCCTCGATGTCTCCCTGCAGGGCGTTCTTGCTCCACACCACCGTGGTGAAGGACTCCACGGAGGAATATCGACCCGGCAACAGTTCCGCCGCTTCACGCAGCGCGGCCTGCGCCAGGGCAGGGGCGGCGGAGGAAACCTCCGCATGGATCTTGCGCACCAGTGGAGCCGAGGACGACAGAGACGAATCAACGACGACCGTTGCCCCCACGATCGACTCGTCCTTAGAGAGGGAGGCGATCCATCCGCCGTAGTGCGATACCTGCTGGTTCACCGTGGACTGGGGCTGCAACGCTGTCCCGTCCGGATCCCCGCAGAACGTTGCGGCCAGGACCCCGGCTGTACGGTGGTGCAACAGGGTGAAGGGGCGGCCTATGCCGTCAACACCATCAATTTCTTCCATATCGAGCAACGCTCCGGGCAGCGCCGTCAAGGACTCTGCCGGTAGTGCCGACAATGCCCCAGTGACGTACATCGACTCGCCGCGGCCCTGGCGGGCCTTGGACCCCAGAGCATCCGAGATCCGAGAGGCAATCGTGGCGCCGGCATCCATCGGGCCAAAGCGGACGGCGAAAACCAACAACACCACCGCGGCCAGCACCAGCACCAACAACCCATTGCCCCAAGCGCCGGCGATGAAACACGCCAGCGTGGCCACCACCGCGAACGCGGCGACCACCAATCCCAAAGGAGGCAACCCCACAATGGTCATGGGCGCGCTGGAGAGCCAATTCCCGAACTGACCCGGGTTTACTTTTGTCTCAGCCATGAGGGCTACTCCCTTCCATCTCGTGTTACCTGGTCATTGATCCCGCGCGCTGCCTGCGCACCGGCCTCCGCTATCCGTGTCGCAGCACGCGTACCCGTTCCGGGCGTTCTAGAGCCCGAGACCGGCGCCGCACCCGCAGGCGCACCACCAGCAGGGGCAGCTCCCCCACCACCTGCCGCTCCCCCGCCAAGGGCGGGGCTCTCACTACCATTGGCAGGAGAGGCACCGGGTGTGGATTCCGTGGATGGGCTGGCACCAGAGGGCCCTGATGGTGAGGATCCTGAAGCAGGCGACGTACCAGGTGAGGAAGACGTGGGGGAACCGACGCTGGCGGTATCCCCTGATGGAGTCGTGGCAGGATCAGAACCAGTAGCCGTCCCACCACCGGAAGAAGCAGGAGAGCTCGAAGGCGAAGGGCCCCCACCTGAGACGGCAGGGCCACCCGTGGCAGGACCTGCGCCCGCGGAGGCGCTGGTGCTCGATGTTGTGGCCGCCTTGCCAGCTGCCTGGGTCGCGGCACCGCCACCACTGGCCGCCGCACTCGCGCCACCGGTAGCCACGGCTGCCCCCATGGCTACGCCGGCGGTGACCAAGGCGACGGTGGCACCGACGGCCATGGACCCACCGGAGGCGTTCCCCAACGCTGCTGTCACGGGAGTCATCAAGCGCAGTAGGGCGGGCAGGGTCAGGATGGCCAGAACAATCAGGACGACACCATTGAGTACCCCGGCAACGCCGTCTTCTCCGGACTTCATCTTCCAAGCGAGAGCGTAAATGGATGCCGCCATGGGCTTGTAGATGAGAAAAGCCAGAATCCAGGTCCCGATCTTCTCAAACATTCCAGCCTTCGAGGCGACAAGATTCGCGGCAGCTGCAGTGGGCCAAAAGGCAACCAGCAACGGCAGCGTCGCATTGCGACCCAGCATGATGCACCACTGGATCAGCACAGCGAAAAGACCAACGATTCCCACCACGAACGCCAGCCCAGGGTTGCCCAGCAACGCCGTTGTCTGCAACCCGAACTGGTCAACCCCCGTGCCAGATTCCGCCAAAATCCACTTCGAGTAAGCATCGAAGCCCAGGATCAAGGCGTTAATCAGGATGGTGGAGGAGGTCACAACAAACATGACCTGGAAGAACGATTTCGCGGCCTCCCTCAGAGGCAGCGATCGGTTATCCATCATGACGCGAATCCCGGCAATCATCAGCCCGACCACCATCAGAGCAACCGTGAAAACGCTGATCGAGTCCTTGAACCAATTCACACTCACACCATCGAGGTTTACAGTCAGACCCGGACCTAACCAAGAGGTCATGAAGTCCTTCATGAACGAATCAAAACTGTCCATCAACTCCTTCGCCATGGGAGACAACACCGTGGACTTCACAACACCGGCAGCCACATCACCAATACCGTTCCCAACAGAACAGACCGATGTCTGTAAAAGGTTTCCCTCGCACTGTGCCATTACGACGTCCCCTTCCACGAGACAAATTGCCCGTCGACCGGCTGGTCATAGGTCACCCCGTACGTTGAATCTGCGGTCATCCAAATCTTCCAGTCACCGGCGATCCACCGAAGCTTCAGTGTTACGCCGGCAAACCCGGTGCTACTTTTTGCGGTGGCAATAACGGTTGCCACGGTGGCTGTACCGCCTGCAGCGTCGAAGTCTTTGACCATGAATCCAGCAGGGGTTCCAAGGCTGGTGTCCTCGGATGGGCCAGCGGTGGTTTGTGCGAGGGACTTGGCCCTCCCTGGGGTATCTGCCGCATACAGTTCTGTAGCGGCACGAGCATCTACTCCTGACGCGGTTCCGAAGAAGTTGGCCACGGTGAGTGCTGCGCCGAGGGGTGATTTGGCGAAGCAAATCCCCAGCCCGCTCTTGGTGGTTTGGGTCGGTCCTGTGGTGGCTGAGACGGGCCAGGTGACCCCGTTGGCGGCCTTCCAGTCCAGATCCTTGGGAAGTGCCGGGCGCAGGGACTGCTCCCCCGCCGGTACATCGCACCCGCCGGAGGCGGCTGTACTTGTTGCGCGCGCACTGGCAGGGGCCGTGGCGGCGCTACCGCCGCTTGCCCCTGCCGGTGCCTTGTTGGTGGTGTCGAGGGCGTTCCACACGATCAAGCCCCCGATGGAGAGAACAACCAGTGCGATCACCACAACCGCCGCGATGGCGGATGCTTTGGATGACCAGAGACGGTTGAGGGCTCCGGGCTTTGTTTCGGACATGTTGTTCTCCTTGAAATCAGGGGTTGACTGGAGTGGGCCTGGCCTAGCGCCCGGTGGGCAGGAACACTGCGGTGAGTCCCGCTGCGGTGGCCACGATGACGCAGCCGGCGATCCACCAGCCCAGGGACTGCAGTTTCTGACCGCCGTCCTGGCGCTGGTGGGCGAACATCAGCCCGATGCCGACCATGATCAAGGCGATCACGGCCATGGCTCCGGCAATGATCCCGACCCACATCTTGATCGTGTCGAGAGCATCGGTCATTTCCGGGGGCAAGGGCTTGGCTGTTGCCGGGAGGGCGTTCATCACGGTCAGCCCGGTGTGGGTGAGGTGTGCTGTTAGTGCGTGCATTAGTTGTCCTTCGTTGTTGGGGTTTGGGTTTCTTTCATCCCTGGCAGGGGCACTGAGTGGCCGGTCAGGGAGGCTTTGATGCGGACTAGGACCTTCGGTGGAACGGTCGTTGTATCGGTGAAGTCGGCGTTACGCAGCGCGTTCACCCACGGCACCATCACCACGGGGACACCCCCACCAAGGACCTTGAGTTCTCGTGTCACCTGGGAGGGCAGGGCGGCCGGAGCATCCGCGACGATCAAGAACGCGAGTACACGTTCGGGACCTACCTGAGCCATGAGCTTCTTCGCGGCTGCTATCCCCGGCACAGTGGACCGGCACACACCAACGATGGGCGCATAGCTGGGGGCCACATCCGCGGTTTCCATGCCGAGCAATGTTGCCCAGGTGCTGGTCCCCGCCAACGGGTGCGCGCCCACCAGGACAACTCCCGGGGCTGGTGGCGGCTGGAAGGTGCCGGCCGGGAATAGCCAGGCATTGATGTCGGCCTCGTCCGCAGCCGCGGTGATTTGCGTGTCCTGGACCCATGAAAAGTCGCGCATGCTACTTCCCTTCAATCTCAGCGGTGGGGCCGATATTGGAGGCAAGCCAGGGAGCCGTTGTCGAGGTGCGGACCATGATCGTGGTCCAGGAACCGGCGTTGGTATCGAACGATGCTCGGACCTGGTTGCCGCTCAACTGGCCTTCCACCGGGCGCGGCCCTGAGCGCAGCACACGGACGGGCAGTCGGCTGGGGTGGATGTACTGGGCCTGGGTGGCGAAGTTGGTCGTCAGTAACGGGGCCAAAGCCGTCCACCATTGATCCCGGGCGACACCGGTATTCGTGAACGCGGCCATCACCTGGTGCGCGGTATCCAAGGCAGCCTGCTTATCTGCCGGGGTCAGGTCGCTCTGGGCCGGGCCGGTGTGGTCGGCCTGGGCGTTCCCGCCGCAAGACAGTACACACGTCGACGTTGCCACGCCGCGTGCAGTGGATGCCGGGGCGCTCGGTGCCGGCACCTGGTGTGCTGGGGTGCAGCCGGCGGCGGACACCGAAAGGAGCAGGCCAGCCACAACGGTGGCCACGACCAAGAACCGGTGGGGTTTGAAAGCCTTTGTGGGACGTATCAAGGGGTGTTCCTTCCTATTTCCCGATGAAGGGGGCGAATTGTGCGGCGGTCGGGATGTACAGGTATGCGGTGGGCTCAGTGGGCGTGATCGTGCGGGTGTAGTACTCCCCTGTGGGAGGCATCCCGTAGTTGTAGCCCTCCTCCAGTACGGTCCCGTCGGGATTGATGGCTTTGACGATGGCCACGTGCCCGTACTCGCCTGTTTGGTACCAGATGACTGCCCCGACCTTGGGTGTCTGGGAGACGGTCCAGCCGACCTCGCGCCATTTGGTCCCCCACGTGATGGCGTTGCCCGGGGCAAGGATGCGGGCATTCATCTGGGCCGGGTCGGTGATGCCGAGTTGCTGCATCATCCGGTACCAGGCAAAGTCAGTACAGTTCCGGTACGCGAAGCCCGTGATCGGGTTGTCGGCGTTGTGCTCGGTGCTCTTCCACGGGTAGTCATCGCCCTTGCCCAGATCCCCCGGTGTTCCGCCGCTGCAGGAACCGGCCTGCTCGGTGGCCTTGACGCCGGACAAGGCAGCCATGACCTCCCCTGCATGGGCCCAGAACTGTGTGTAGGCGTCGGCCGAGGAATTTCCCTGAACCCGGTGCGCCGCATCCGAGGGCGCCAATGAATCCCACCCGGACACCTTCTCGAGTGCAGTGATGAATGATGTGGTGGCGTGGCTGACGTTCGTCACCTCGGCCTTAGTGCCCCACGGATTCCCGGGCAGGCACCACTGCTGTTGAAAGACACCCAGCGAACAGGTCGGGGCGCCGTCGGCGTTCACGACGCCGGATCCCTCGTCGCCGTGGTCGAGGTTTACCAGGGACGATTCCCCCATGGCCGTCATCACGGCCAGCTGCTGACCGTGGGAGGAGATACCCATGTGCCCGGCGGTGTTGATGATCAGGGCCGCCACTTTCAGCTGATCTCCCTGATAGCCGGCGACGGCAGTCTTGGGCAAGGAGGCTTGATCGACGGTGATGGCCGGGCCCTGGCAGGCCTCAGCGGACTGGGAGCCTGCCAAGATGAACGTCAGGACAAAGACCACCATCACCAATGGGGCCAGTACCGCGGCAGCCACGGCTACCATCGACTTGTTTCCCATCAACTCCCCTACCTTGCTGCTCGTACTCTCAAATGGATTCAGGTGGCCAGCAATCTCGGCCAGGCCATCAGACCTGGCCGAGATGGGCGGCCCTTGTGGTTAGGACTCGGCGTGCTTCCGGCTACGCCTGGTGGCGAAGACTGCCCCTGCGCCGGCAACCAACAACCCGCCACCAATCGCCAAGATCGGCGCCTGCTCAGACACACCGGTGTACGCCAACTGCTGGCCTGCTTCGGTTTGGATCGAAGCCGTTGCGGGCACCTGGTTTTCCGGTGCCCACCCGGTCTCTACAGTTCCGGAGCCGTTACCCACAGGTGCCCACCCGGATTCACCCGTTCCGGAGCTGTTGACCACAGGGGTCATCCCGGGTTCACTCGTTCCGGAGCCGTTACCAGCCGGCACATACACCGGTGTCGACGGATCCGTAGGAGGTGCTATTGGCGGTGTGACCGGAGGAACCACAACCGGTGGCGTGACCGGGGGCAGAGTCGGATTCACGGGCGGGTCCACTGGTGGTGTCACGGGCGGATCGACGGGCGGGTCCACTGGTGGTGTCACGGGCGGATCGACGGGAGGGTCCACGGGAGGGTCCACGGGTGGATCGATACCAGGATCGGTCGGGTCCACTGGAGGTTCCGTCTCGTCCATCGGGACGACCATCATCGGGGCTGCGGAGGGTACTGCAGCATCTGCCGTCGGGGCGTCCAGGGTGGCAGTCTCAGGCAGTGCAGTCGCCACGGCCACCGAGAATGAATCTGATGCGGGAGGCGATACCTCAGCTGCCTGCACGGCCGCCCCCATGGAGAGCATCAGAACCGGGCCGAGGACGACGGCGGCAGCCAGTCTTCCGGTGTGTTTGCGTCGCGGCCTGACCGCGACATGTTTTCCTACCATTGATCTACTCATTCCTTCGTTGTTGTCTTCGGGCCAGGAAAGACCGCGAATCTTTCACCCTGTGTAGTCAGGGCAAAACCATCACCCACCGCCACCGGGATACCCGGCACGGTGAAACCATTGGCACTCCAAGAACCGCCCTCCCCTGGGAGCCAGAGTCTGCCTCCCATCACCAGCGGGGGCTGGGGCGGCACGGGGATTGAAACAGCTTTCCCACCACTGAGGGAGAACACTGCCGAGAGTGGGCCGGGTGTTTTCGTGTTCACCCCGCTAGGGCCCAGTACGAGCAGGCCGTAGTCCACCATGGCTGTCTGTCCCTCCTTGATGATTTGTTTGAGCTCCACGGCTCCTTTAGCGCCGAGGCCTGTGGCGTGAACGGCCAGAACAGTGGTCTTGTCCTTCGTCCAGATCAGGGCCGTGTGAGTTGCGGACACCGCCACCCAGGACGTCACCTTCGCCCCTTTCAGTGGGGAGGCAAGGGTGACGGTCCGATGGGCGCCGGTGGCGGGAACATAGGTGACTTTCCCGCCAGCAACAGCCCAGACGGTTCCTCCACCGGGCAGGCCTCCAAAGAGGCTGTTTCCGGGCTGCGGTGCGGTCACTTCCTTCAAAGCCCCGTCAATGGCGGCGTATGTCTTACGCGCCCCAGTCGTCCCTCCGACTAAGACTGGAACAGGCCCGCGTGTCGACAGGGTGCCTTTGCCCTTATAGACGGTGGCTTTACCCTCGATAACGACAACCCCTGCATCCTGGCCAGTATCAATGACCGTCACGCCCGAGCCGGAGCTCATCCGAACAGTGCTCGGTTTTGCAACGAGTAGGGCTTCCTTCAAGTCGAGAGGTTTGCCCGTGGATCCGTCGAACAGGGCCAGACTTCCGTCCATGACGGTGGCGACGACCGGCCCGGCAGCCTTAGATACAGCAGCGCCCTTCGGGAGAGACCACAGGGTTTTGGCCCCAGGGCTGGGAACCACGGAGGCTCCAGCGGAAGGCGAAGCAGTGACAGGGTAGAGGCCGCCGGCGAAAATGACACCGGCCACAGCGGCCACTGAAAGCGCACCAACAGAAGCAAAGAGTGCACGGCGGCCCAAGAGGACGGGAGAACGGCGCGCAGCAGAGGAAATCAAACCGGTGGACAAGGGCTCACCGAGCGTTTCGTCCTCAACTGCCTCGACCTGAGAGACGGATCCGTCAGTGTCGAGAATCAGCCGATGTGTGACCTCACTAGACGGCCGCACGTTGGCCCTCCACGGACCAGCGCCGTGCACGCATTCAAAGATGCGTCCCAGCACAAACACTTCGACAGACTCACCCTCAGGTAAGTAAACCGTGGCACCGTCCACCTCCCACAAGCCGTCACCAAGGCCGACGGCTTCAATCACGTCCAGGTTCTCCGTCGCAGGCGTTTTCATGGCCGAACCACGGAATCTTCATAATCGGGCAGAACCCAAACCACAGGGCCAGCCTTGGAGATGAACCCAAGAAGGGCCCCGCCAACACATAGCCTTGCTCCCGCCTCAACCGCAGCCATTTGGGGTACACCGGCCCGACGCGCCAAGTCTCCAAGCGTGTGCCCTACGGCAATTCCATAGGAATCTGATAAATCAGCCACTGCAGCCAAAATTCGTTGGCCTACGTCGTCAGCATGAAGATATTCCTCGTGCCGCTTAATCCCGGCTTGGGGATCGTCTGCCATAGAGCGGCCGGCGCCGAAGTCGATTGGTGAGAATCCTGCCGGATACCTGGCCCCCCGGTGGACGTACTCTTCATTCGCCATTCCTGGCCCTCCATTGATCAATACAACTGTTTTTGGGAACTTCTCTCACCCATTTAGTGCGAGGTTCAACGCGCCGATTTCTGGGAAAGGGACTGCATCATGTGACGCAGTTCGAAGGGAGATGCCCTCAACGCGTTCAGGTCCGCACTAATGCAGTAGGACCACCAATCGGGTGGCCGTTACCCCTTGGGGAAGGACACAGCATGGAACCGCGTTTCATAAAAGCCCAGGCAGACCAGCCTGCGGTGCGCACCAAAAGATTCAACGGGTGGGCCAGATCCGCCACGGCAACTGCCATGGCCACTGCGCTTTTGTCCACTGGTGGAATTTCGATCGCCACTATGGCGACCGCAGCCGAGACTCCCGCAGCTGCAGCGGTGGAACCTGGTGGTTGCGGCATGGACCTGGGCATCGTCATGGATGCCACCTACTCATTCACTGCGGGCGAATTCGCCAATACCAAGCAGGAAGCAGCGAAATTCGCCACTGCTATTGGTCAGGGTCCGGGCATGAAGGTTTCCGGGACCTCCTTTGGCATGACTGCTCCCCTGTGGGGTCCGGCCCCTGGGAATCTCCAAGTGGACGAAACCAAGACCCAGGAAGTCAACAAGAGCTTTTACAACATTGACGTCAGCACGACCGCAGGGGCGAAGTACGTAAGCGACCGGTTCCTTGGCATGACCCGTGAAGGGGTTGCCTCAGGACGCACCAACTGGGAAGCCGGCCTGCGAAGCATGCAAGGCAAGGGCTTGAAAAAGGTTGTCTTCATCACCGACGGCGTTCCCAACGCCTGGGGGTCAACACAGGCCGACCTGGGATTCATGCCCGTCGATGTGTCCCTGAACCAGCCAGCCATGGACGGCGCCGCACGGGCAATCGCAGACCTGCGGGCAGAGGGTGTCGAGGTCATCCCCTTGTTCGTGAAGACTTCACAGCCTAATCTTCACGGCATCAACGACCCGAACAGCCCAACCCCGACGGCCGACATTGAAAAGGCCATGAAGATCCTTGATCCGACCTTCACCATCGCCAAGGCCTTGGACGTCGATCAGATTGCGGCAAAAATGCTTGCAGATGTGACGAGTTCCTGCACCCCCGGCCTGGCGCTGGATAAGTCGCACACATACGAAGACACCAACAAGGACGGCAAGCCCAACGCCGGCGACACTGTGGTCTACCAGTTCAAGGTCACCAACACGGGCCAGACCCCACTGAACACCTTGAATCTGGTCGACGACAAGCTGGCTTCCCTCGGGATCAAGTGGTCCTACCCCGCCGGTTTCTCCGGAACACTAGCACCGGGCGAGTCGGTCACGGCGACTGCTGCGCCGTACATCATCACCGCTGCTGACGAGTGGGCGGGTGAAATTCACAACGTGGCCACCGTGACAGCTGTCAATCCGTGGAATCCCGAGAAGAACCCGCCGAAGCAAACGGACACGGACGATCAGCCCGTTGTCGGCCCGCCGCCAGCCATTGACCTGGTCAAGACGGTCAAAGAGATCGTCGACGTCAACAAGAACGGCATCACCGACAAGGGCGACACCGTGGTCTATGGCTTCAAGGGCTCCAACACCGGGACCGTGCCACTGACGGACGTCACCCTCACGGACGACATGCTCTCCAAGATCGCCCCCAAGGGCATCGAGATCACCCCGGAATCAGGATTCAATGGCACGCTGGCTCCCGGCGCCTCCACCACCTGGACCTCGGGCTCCTACACACTCACGCAGGCGGACGTCGACCATGGACTGGTCCATAACACGGCCACGCTTACCGGAATTGGCGTCGACAAGGGCAAGACCCCTGTTACTGACACCGACGAGGCCGATGTGACCCCGGATCAGAAGCCCGCTATTGACTTGGTAAAGACGGCCCACCTGAATGATTCCAACAACGACGGAGACGCCGACCCGGGCGAGACCATTGACTATGATTTCGTGGCTAAGAACACCGGAAACGTAACCCTCACGGGTGTGGAACTGACCGATCAGATGCTCGCCGACGCCAAGGTCGAAATCAAGGCACCTGCCAGCTTCAAAGCCATTCTTGCTCCGGGTGAGTCGGTGACGTTCCATTCGGGCCACTACACCGTCACGGACAAGGATGGCACTGCCGGAATGATCCTGAACAAGGCAACGGTTACCGGCAAACCTCCTGTCGACCTGAGCGGTAAGGAAAAGCCTCCAGTCATGGACACCGATGAAGCGAAGGTGCCCTCAGTGCCAAACCTCAAGCCCCAGGTCGCAATCACTGTTCCGATTGTCCCTGCTGGCACTGTCGTCGCAGAAACTGGCCCGAACACCGGCCTGATCATCGGTGGTGGAGCTGCTGCCCTGGCCGCAATGGCCATCGGCGGAACCATGATCGTCCGCCGCCGTAAGAACGCTGCGGAGCTGAACGACACCAAGTAGGACGCACCACCACAAGCCCCGTGCGGGGCATTCAGGCAGTCAGAAGCAAACGGACTGCCCGGGTGCCCCGCACCCTTAATGCCTGGACCGAAAGGAACGCAATGCCAAAGACTGACCAGCATCCCCAAAACGATCGAATTGTGGGCTGTCCCAACGCCCATGCCGGCCATCTCCGTCGCACTATCCACGGGTGCCTCCTACGGTTAGATCGGACCCTAAAAAGGTGGTCGAAATCGCTATGAGCACCCACGCACGCATCAAGAAGCGTGGGCCGCGCGTTCTGGCCGCAATCCTTGCCCTCGTGGCCCTGGCAGGAGTCGCCTCGGTTGTGCTCGGCATTGTGGGGGCCGGGGGCCCACCGAGCTACATTCAGGCACCGGTCATTGAAAAACCCTTCACACCCAGCGACCCTGATACTTTCGTTGGCCCTACAGACCCTCCCAATGCCAAGACAACTGTCGCCTCAAGGCTCTTGGGGCCGCTAGAACTTTCCGTGCCGTCCGTGGGACTGCACGCTTCCATCGTGGCCGGCGGACTCACCTCCAAAGGGGCCATCGACCTACCCGCCTCGCCCCTGGTAGCCCACTACACCCCAGCAGCCCCCCTAGGGGCCGTCGAAGGGTCAACCGTCATAGCGGGGCACGTCGACGAGATCGACGGCTCAGCGTCTCCAATGGCCCTGCTGGCCAAGATCCAAAAGGGCGCGCCAATCTTCGTCACCGACGCAGCTGGCACCATCCACAGGTACAAGGCAGTTGACGCACGCCTTTACGCCAAGCACGCACTTCCTGAAGCCTTCTTCACCACGAGCGGGGCACCGCAGCTTCGCCTGATCACCTGTGGCGGACCAATCGGGGAAATTGACGGCCAGATCAACTACCTCGACAACACCGTCGTCTCGGCCGTTCCGTGGCCATGATGGAAACTAACAGGGAAGAGCCCGGCACGCGACATCTCTATTGGGAGACTGTCCCGCGTGTATGCATCGGGAATCGCATCTATCTCGACCAACAAGATGTGCTGATCTTGATGAGCCAGCTCGATGAAGAATACAAGAGCCTTGGTGAACAGCTTCTAGGAGCTGAAGACCAACACCGCTGATGAACTCAACTTGGCTCATGAAACGGTGGCAAGGTAGCAACGTATGAACGTGAAAACGGAAGAGTCGCCCCACCGATAGTGGGGCGACTCTTCCGTTACCATCAAGGCTCGTGTCTATCCATGGGCCACAAGCGTTTCAAAATATCCCGCAGGCCTCGCTTGGCTGGGGGTTCCTCCGCCGGCCAGCACTGTGGGCAGGGCTCCGGGAACGATTCAGCAATATCCCAAGACCAACCATTGGTGCAATCAGGATTTGTGCAGTGGGGTGATTTGCCTGGTCCCCTATCGTTCCAGGGGGTCTCAGAATTCTCAGCCATTGTTCCTCTTCACATCCTCAATATTAGTTGACCGAGGTCAGAGGAGCTTGCGCAGCTCACGGGCATAGGTTTGGGCCACTAGGTTATGCCCGGCTTGTTGGAGATGCACGGCATCTTTGTAAAGTGCATCAGCACCCGCTGTTGTTGCCATTCCCGCCAGAGGAATCGTCGCGAGGCCTTGATGAGTTGCCTCCTGGACGATGACCTGGTCGACGGCCCGGCGCTGGGTGTGGGAATTATCGGTTCGGGACATGACACCGTTGACGACAATCTTGGAGTTGGGGTACTTCTTCTTTAAATCACTCCACAAAATCTTGGCTTGGGCTGCGACATAAGGCAGTGAAGCATGGGTCGACGCATCGTTCCCGCCAAGGTTGACGATAACCAGCCCGGGGTTTCCCTGGGGCAGCAGGATGCGGTTTTGATCCACGGCGAAGGCTCCGGAACCGCCAGTCTTCGGAATGGCCGCTACGTAGCCGAGGCCACCGAATGCCAGTTGAATCTGCTTTGTATACCCATTGAGGCGAGCCCCTTGCTCGGTGTAGGAGTCGCCGTCCAGTTGAGAATCACCGAGCATGACAACGGTTGCTGAATCAGCCAATTGTGCCGAGTAGATCTGCATGGTTTTGGTGTTCCATTCGGTCTCCACGTTTTGGAACTTGGTGTGGATGCCGTTGGTCCCTAGACTGCCGTCCGTTTCGGGCCACCCGAATTGGCTGGGGTTCGCTGCCCAGACACGGTAGGTATTCTCATCGACAATTTTTGCGCCAGTTGTCGGTCCCCAGACAAGCCGGCAGTCTGCGAACGCCTGGGACCAACCACTGCTGATGCGTACTTTCTCGCCAACGGGATGGCCAAGAATCCCATCGGGTCCGCCTAAGGCGTTGTAGCGGTTTTGAATTTGTCCAGGCGTCAAGGTGAGTGCACCGGTTTTTGAAGACCAAATCATGGTTCCACCCTGGTACCGCTGGTACACGCCGCCTTTTTTGTACCCGTTGGTTTCGTTGTTCAGCGGGTAACCAAGAGCTCCACGCTCAAAACCCATTCGACCCCAGGAGGTTCGGATGCCACCTTTGGAAATTTGTGCGCCAGTTTTGGTCGTCCAATAGATGGCTCCCCCCTCAAAGAGCTGGTATGCACCGTTCTGGACAAGGGGCCGGGGATTCTGCAGCGGATACCCGAGACTGCTACCTCGTCCCCCAGCACGTTTCCAGGCAGCTTCGATTGCACCGTTGAGATACTTCGCCCCTGTTGCTGGTGACCATACGATACTGCCGCCGGCAAATACCTGTATGCAGGTGCGTTGAGACTTGATTGTGCTGCAAGATTCATTGGACCTTGGGGCGCGCAGAATATTGCGAATGGAGGAATCAGACCAATACAGGGAGCCGATTCCACCCCGGAGAATTGGGGCAGATGCCGCAACACCTGCAGTTTGCGCAGAAGCCGCCGGCACCCCGGTGAGGAAACCACCGGCAATGGTGGCCACGATAGCCAGGGAAGCCCCGACCTTCTGCAAATTTCGCGGGTTCTTGACAATAGACATGGCGTGAAACCTTCTTCGCTGGTGAAGCTCTGGAAACTAGGGGGACGTTTGATACCGCAAGGCAACGAGCTGTGCCCGAACGGCTGGGAGAGATATTGCGTGAGCGGCCGATACATTGTGAAGTCGCGCCCAGACGTACCCGCGGGGCACTGTCACGAATGCGATCAAGGCCTCGCGTAGATTAGCCGGCAGGTACTTTGCGAGCTCACGTGAGACTGCCTTGGAGTGAAAGCCATGAGTGTCTGCATGAGAATCAAGGATTTCAACTGCTGCGGCAGCTAATGAGGCCGGCCAAGCAAGATGGCGCAGCAAGGACTCAAGCTCATTCCAAACCTCGCAGACGCCGGCGGAGGGCGAACTGAGTGAACGGAGAACCGTTTCTTCGTGCTCCCCTACGGAGCGCACAAATACCTCGTCTGCTTGTATCTTCAGAGTCTGCTTGATCTTCTTCCACTTGCCATCACGAATTATCGATTCGGACACACCGTGCCGTTCGGCCAGCAGTCTGCGCCTCAAGCTCTCCCTAATTCCAGAGAGGACCCACGCGCACGGCGACTCTGACCGTTCGAACCCTCCCTTGCGTAGAACCTCCCAGGCCAAAGAGAGGAAATCCGCGTCATCAACTCCAGGAAAGTCGAAGCGCAGCGGGCGGATCAATTCGGGAAGGAAGCTGTGAAACAGCGTGTGTGCTGCCTCGCTTTGCGCACCCTGACACCGGTACTCGCCGACAAGTCGTATTAGCGTCTCGTTGCGTTCTTGAGGGGTAGTCTGACGATCTGCCGTGGCCGTCATAGCGCTAGGCCCCACTGTGATGCAAGCTCCTTAGCCTGCTGGAAAGTGCTTTCGGTGTTCTGCAAAAGCCTCCACAAGGGCTGCCGGTGGTGCTCGCTGTATCGGTCCGGGCCTAGTGCCCCTAGAGAGTCCACAACATGCTGTAAGTCCGCGCTAATCGCTTCGGCCATAACCAGCTGATCTGTTGTTTCATCAACGACTGTTTGGCCGCCAATCTCAGCGAGGAACCCCTCCATATCGAAGTTCAAGCCATCCTGAACGCCGACTTTCTCAACAGTTCCCAGGTCCAGGGTTCCTTGCCCTGAGAGGACCTGCGGTATTGGCTGGGTGACGTCCCGCCGGTTGCGGGGCCGTGTCAGCCCATCCAATGATCGGATCATCAAAGGTAGTGCTTTGTCTTGCTCCTGGGAGAGGATTTTTACATCGCGCTGGATGGTCGATGCTGAGGCCCCCAATACTGGGGCCATCGCGTAGGACGAGAAGTGCTGCTGGGCCATTTCACGAACAAGCTTCGTTCGCTCCGGACGGGCCAGGCGTACCAACCGAAGATGCTCGGATTCAATCAGAGCCTCCCAGCTTGGAAGGCCGAGGGCCTTCCAAGCCTGACCTTCGTGCAGATCTACGACTAGCTTGATTATGGACTTGGCTGAACGGTCTACGGCCTTGAGCTCGCGAGAAAGATCGCCGAGTTTGGTCCGCAACTGATCAACCTTCATGCGAGCCACAGAACGGCTCAGTGTGCCTGCACGATCTGTATCCATAAGTGCTCCCCCAAAAAGGCGGGTGAATCCTCACCCGGTATTGTATGTTTAATATGTTAGCTTAGATGTTTAATATTTCAACTACTCGATGGGATTATCTAACAATGGTCAGATCAGGCAGAATGGAAGGCATGCCTCGATACGCAAGCCCTCAGGATCCCATGTGGTCAGAGGATCTTGACGCGTCAATCCGGGCTTTCGGAGTCTCGATTCGTCAGCAGATCGTGAAGTACCTCCGCGTCAACGGCCCCTCAATGCGTATTCAGATTGAGCGCGGAACGGGACTCTCAACGGGAAATGTCTCCCAATCCCTCAAGGTTCTTGAAGGTACCGGAGTGGTAGTTGTAGATCTCAAGGGCGTCGAGCGATCAACTCGACCATTGACCTATTCGGTCGATGTGAAACGAGCGGAGCACCTGTGGCGCCTTCAGGGGAGCTACATGCTTGGCCGCGGGGCCATTTCCACCTGAGTACACAGCCGGGCCTCCTGTAGGGCTGTAAGACTAGAATGATAGGGTTCCTGCCAGTTTGAATGCGGTCAATATCCATAATCTAGCGCATTATTATGGATATGGCCCAACTGGCCCCGGGGAAGGGACGCTATGCACGTTTCATGTCTAAAGCCACGGGGGTGGGCCTTTGTCGATTGGAAGCGCTGAGTTCAAAGAATGGCTTAGCCGCTCAAATCTGAGTACTTCAGCCAGTGACCTAAGCAAGGTCACTGGGATCAGTCGCGCCACTTTGCGCAATCAATTACTCAGGGGCAGCGTTCCAGAGACAACAGTTGTGGAAATTTGTCGTGCAAGCTCCCTTGATCCATTGGAGGGCCTAGGGAGTTTCCGATTCTATGAAGATCTAGTTTCAGGGACCAAGAAGCCAACCGAGAATGAGCTAATCAGCCAAACGCACGTTGCTGACTTGATGGCCGAATTCCTTTGGCGTACTTCCAAAGGGTATCGAGCCACATTTACTCCCCGCCCGGCGATGGTCCCCTTTCCTCACGATGGTTCTGTGCGTGCCTGGATCGAAGCAGTTGACCCCGGTGATCTCCGTAAGAGCATGTCCAGGAGATCTGGAGTTGCGACCTCGAATATTGCCACTCAGCTAACCAACAACAAGCTCACTCCTGCGTTGGCGTACATTGCGGCCCAACTTTCGAATGTCTCGATGGCCTCGGGTTTCGTCGTCTCTGGACTTCTTACCCAAGGGGAGGGCCGTTGGCCTGTTAGGGCTCGGGAGGACGCTGTGATGGAGTCAACGGACCAGCTATTGGTCGATTCCATCCTCTCCAGGCTCTCTGGCCTGTCACGCAAGATCTCAAATCGGACAGAAGCTTTGGATGAAGCTCAGCGAATGGCGGAACTACTCGGATGACCCTCTTTTACCTCATAGCCATCGTCCTGACCGTCGCTACGTGTGCGTTGCTGACAATGGAGCGGATCTACCGGATTCAGCAAAGGTCCTCAGTGGTCATGGTGGCGTCTGGCATCCTGCTATCGGCCGCAATTTTGATAGTGGTGCCACCCGTCTACAATTTTGTAGATTCACTAATGCCGGTACCAAACGGTGCTGACCTGGTTGAGCGCACTTTCGCCTATCTTGCGGTCTCCTTGCTGGGCGTGCATCTAAGTTTCGCGTACAAGTCTCCCCTTGCCACGCGCCTGGTGGCAGGAAAAGGGGGTGTGATCGCCTTGGTTTCAACCTTGGCTCTCGCCTTCATCGCTTTCAACCTGACTAAGACCAGCGAGCCTTCCCCGCAACTTGTTGCATACGCAGATCAACCCAGCGTCCAATTCTTCAACTGGATCACCACCGCTTACGTTGCCTACATCGTTGGGCCGTTTGTAGTCCCCGCGTTCAAGGATGTCCAAGCCAATGCCCTTCGCCTGGGACGCATCGCTTCAAGACTGATGGCCATCGGCTTCCTTGTTTCAGCCCTTCGTCCGTTTACCTACTTCTTTGAGATCCCCCTTGGGCTTTGGTATGTGGGCCAAACGGCAACCACGATATCCACGCTCCTTGTTGTCGTTGGGCTGGGACTCTACGCCTACGTACAGAGCCGTCGCATAGTAGGCACAGAACGTGAAACCTCCATGCTGAACATCGACTGAGAGGCTGCAAATAGTGGATCCGGACAGAGCAAAGAAAGCAGTGCATACGGCCGTAGCCGAAGTGGGCATGTCCCATGAAGGGGCGATAAGAGTCATCATGGAAGCGGTACGAATCTGTATCGACGCCGGGATGACCCGGCGAGCCACTGCAGCCCATCTTGGCGTGCCAGCCCGTCGTATAACCAAGACAGGCCACTACACCAGAAACTGGGCAGAGGTACGGTCACTATTTCGTGGTGCCATGACCAACTTCGATTATGCGGAACATACCGACGCCATGAATGAAATTTATGCTCGTGCATGGGATGCAGCGGAGTAATGGGGCCGGCCAACGTCAGCAGCCTTGGCTCATATGGTAAATTCAGCCATGTAGTAATAACTATTGGACATCAATAGTTCCCCCCATGCTGATCGAAAGGCCCTCGTGAAAAATGCACGTTTCCCCTTGGGCCAGCTTTCAGTCGAAACTGGAGAGAACGGATCCACTCCCTCCACTGGTGCTTTCCGACACGGGGCAGTCCACTCCCGACTTAACAGTACTAGTAACGGTATTGTCGGCACTATGAGTGGAACCATAAGACGACGAGCCCGTGGCACGGGACTAGACACCGTCACCCTCAAGGTTGATGTTGCACCTGAAGCTAAGGCCCTGGTCGAGCGCGTTCGCGTGCACATGGGACTCTCTCAGGCCCAAGCCGCCGAGCTGATCCTTCTCCGTGTACAAGTAGATCACCGAGGACTTCCTCTTTGGCATGACATTGACGCATACCAGGAAGGGGCTTTGCCTATCGCAAAGGCTTCTTAAACGGCAAAAGGCCCGCCGTAGCGGGCCTTGCCTGACACATACTCTGTAGCGAGAAACTCGATTCCGGGAAGTTTCTTAGTTTCTAGCTACTTCGACACACGGGGCTTTGTCATGCCCGTGATCACTTGAAGTTGGTTCCATCATACACGCGCACGCTTTTTTGGCTACTGGTGCCTCTGCCGTCACGGGTTCCGTGTCGGGCACCTCCTCTGTCCATGCTCAGGCATGGGCGGCTTTAGCGCCTCTGATTGCCGGCGCCCCGGTGATGCGTTTTGCTACCCGTGCGGGGAAGTTTCCCAGGCCCCGGTCCGCTCCGCCGGCTATTACTCGGGCGCTGCCGGGCCGTGCTGCAGCGGTCATGGTCCACGGCGTCGACGGCACGGTTGCGACGTTGTGTCTGGACCTCGATACCTCCAAAGCCTTGCAAACGGTGGTGGATGCGGACGCGGACGCCATCGGTGCCCTGCTGAGCTCGTGCGGGCTGCGTTTCGTAGCTGACCACTCCCCCAGCGGCGGTCGTCACCTCTATGTCCCACTCTCAGAGCGGCTCGCGGCCGAGGACGCCCGTGAGCTCGTTGAGGCCCTGGGCACTCGTTTCCACAGCCTTGACGCTCTTCCCCATCAAAACGTTACGGATGGGTGTATCCGCCCGCCGGGGTCCTGGCATAAGTCCATGACCGGCCACCAGGAGCTCGACACTCCTTTGGCTGAAGCGTATGACGTGTTGCGCAGGCGCAACCCTGCCCCCGCGGTTGCTGCGCTGCGCCGCGCCCTGGCCGCCTCCATCCACCAGGTACGCGCGAAGAAGGCCCTCAAGAGCGTCTCCACCGTGGTGGCCACCGATTCGTCGACACCAGCCGGGCCATTGCGCGTGGGCTCGGCCAAGGGCGGCTCCGTGTTGCGCCAGGTTGCCCGTACGGGGATCTATGACACTGCCCGGTACAAGAGTGCATCCCACATCCGCATGGCTGTCCTGGCCCACTTGGCGAACTTCTCGCTCTCACTAGCCGTAGTGCAGGGCCGGTTGGGCACGGACCTGGCCGGCCTGGCTGCCCTGTACGGGGATGCGGCAACCCTTGGCCGGTTGCTGCCCTTCGAGTGGGACAAAGCCCAAGCCTGGGTAGCCCAAAAACCGGGCCCTTCTACCGGCGGGAAGGAACATAGCAATAAATGCGACACAAGCCTTCCCCTAACTCACGGCGGGGGTACTGGGGAGGTGCGATCGGCTGGTTCCGTGCAGGCTGAGATCAATGATCTTGAAAACGTTCTCTACGCGATCCTTGACCAACGCCTGGCACGTACGGGTAGGGAGGGAATTACGTTGCGGTTCCTCATGCGGGCGGTGATCGGCTTTGCCCGGGCCAAGGGATCCCTCGTGGTGGATGTGAGCTGCAGATCGTTCGCTGCGGCGATGGGCCAGCACCACAGCACGATCGCCCGGCTCCTGCCTCGCCTGGTCAACCGCTCCGGCGGGATGCTCTCCAAGATCGAGGACGCCCAGGGCTGGCGAGCTGACAGCTACCTGCTGGGCCTGCCAGAGCAGTGGAGGGATGTGGCGAAAGCCAATGCCTGGCGTAAGGGCAAGATCCACGGAATCCGGCCGGTGTTCCGTGCCCTGGGCGCCCCCGCAGCGCTGGTGTACGAGGCGATCGAACGTGGCCACCACTCCCCCACGACCGCGGTAATTATGCAGGAGACCGGGCTTAGCCGGCCTACTGTGGCGAAGGAACTAAATGTTCTGGCGGAGCTGTCCATGGTGGAGCGCCACCATGGGGCCTGGCAGATCCTCCACACCACCAGTCTGACCAGAATTGCTGAATGGTTGGGAGTGCTAGAGGACTACGAGCAGCAAACGGCCGTGATCCGGGCACAACGCCGCCAGTGGCATGCCTACCTTGAACGCTTCCAGGAACCTCCAATCTGTGAGGAAGACATCTACGATGTCGAGCAAGCCGAGTGGGACCCCTGGATCCCCGTAGATCATTGGGACTTGAGCGCTCTAGAGCGACATCTTTTGGATGCTTGATGACAGCCGAGCCCACTTTGGCTGGGTTGCGATTTCTTGTAGGAAAGGTACCTATCAAGCTGACGTGATCGATCCGTTCCCCCCATCTTGATGAGTAAATATGCATACTCCCCCGTGGAATTGCCGTATCCCTCGCAGTTCTCGGGATCGAGATCTTCCACGACGTGGCCAGAAGTGCCGCCCGGTTGCGGCCAGTTTCTGACCATCTTTCCAGCACGCTGGCAGGCAGGTTAACAATCGGGATGTCACCAGACAGGTTGAATGGCCCTTTGGGTTGTATCGACGGCCTGAGTGATTGTCTTTTGTCGCTGCAGTTCGCTGACCTGCAGCGAGTTAGCGGCCAACGGTGGTTCGGGCCTAAGAGGCGAATTCGAATGATGTCGTTGAATAATTATGTCATGACAGAAAGATTGACAGACGTCTGTATGTCCGTCAGGATGAACAGACAGATTGAAAAGGAGTATCGACGGCCTGAGTGATTGTCTTTTGTCGCTGCAGTTCGCTGACCTGCAGCGAGTTAGCGGCCAACGGTGGTTCGGGCCTAAGAGGCGAATTCGAATGATGTCGTTAAATAATTATGTCATGACAGAAAGATTGACAGACGTCTGTATGTCCGTCAGGATGAACAGACAGATTGAAAAGGAGTATCGATGACAGCGATTGTGACAGCGATAGGGAACCGCAAAGGTGGAGTGGGGAAGACCTCGGTAACGTTGGGCCTTGCCATGGGTTTTAGTCTGCTTGGAAGGCGAGTGCTTGTTATTGACTTGGACCCTCAGGCAAATGCGACCACAGCACTGGAAGCCGAGGGCGAATTCGATATCTTCGATGTCCTCTACGGCGGAGAGGCTGGAACGTTGGGCCAAGCAATCGTTCCAACGTCCTGGGCCGGCATAGATGCTGTCCCAGGCTCCGGGGCGCTTTCGAGGATCGAGTCTGAAGTTCTAATGACACCAGAGTTGCGACTCAAGACCGCTGCATGGAATGCGGCGGAGTTGGATGCCTACGATCACATTCTTCTTGATCTGCCGCCGGCCCTTGGACGATTGACACTCAACGGTCTCATATGGGCAACACGTACTCTCATTGTCACTGAACCAACGGCCTTCGCAGTCAAAGGAGTCACCGAATTTATGGAAACTGTGCGGAAGGTGAAGTCACTACCTCATCTGAATCCGGACTTGGAGTTCGCGGGGATCCTGATCAATAAGACCAGTTCACCACTCACAGGGGAGCATTCATTCCAGATCGGAGAAATGGAGGCTGAGTATGGCAGCGACGTTGTCACACCTTACATTCCGCACCGCACCGCCATGCAGGATTCAGTCAGCTCAAGGTCTCCGCTAACAAAATTGTCCGGTCAAGGTGCAGTTGCCCTGACCGAGAAGTTCGTTGAACACGCACGTCGATTGGATGGGGCATCGAAATGACGCCAGTAGAACGCAAGTCTTCAATCCGTAAGGCCCCACAGGCGGACGTCGTAGAGGAACTTACCAAGCAGTCCGCAACGGCTTCACAAGTGGCGGGAGACAGCAGGCTGAGTCCAGTAGAGGATATGACGGCGGGAAGGCTATCCCCGGAGGAGGTAATCAGCGCTCCGGCGAATATGGCTACTAGACCTGGTCCAGGGCGGCCGAGGTCCAAACGACGAATGGAACCGTTTTCCTCAAAGATTGAGATCCAACTCCGCGATGAGCTGGATAGCTACATCACTGAGAGAGGTTTGACGGTCGTTGATTTTCTAGACCAAGCAATTAGGGATCGTCTGAAACGAGAATAATTCTGTCTAGACTGAATTATTTAATTCCCAACCAACCCTCGTTCCAGTGTCCTAAGTGCGGTTTGTAGGGTGAGACGCGCCCGTGTCCAATGTTCATACTGAACCGTACCGAAAGTCAGTTTCGTTCGATGGCCTGAGATGCGCCTTTTGGCTTAGCTTTTGGGACGGTCATGTGAAGCGGAGTCCCAGTAACTTTCACCCGTGGGGGAGTGCTGGCGGGGGGTGTTCCAGTTCCAAGGAACTGGAACGGCCAAATTCGTCAAGCATTGGTTCCCCCACTTCGGAGAGTAGGGGACGAACCTGACCGGCAGGGGGAAAGGCGATTGGTTCTGCTTTAACAGTCAGTGTCAGAGTCTTGGTTGGGTGCGTCGGGCTCGTGTGCGTAGTTGAATGATTCGGGCGGTGCCCGCGATGGCGACGATTATGCCGCCGCCGACCGCTCCAATGAAGAGGCCAACGCCGAGGGATACGGTGCCGTTGAGCCCGAAGTAGTGCAGCGTGACGGTTTCCTGGTTCTGCAAGATGAAGATAATGAGGAGAACCAGGACGAACAGGCCGGCGGCCGTCGCGACCCACATCATGCTGGCCCGCGTCACCATAATGTGGGGGTTGGATAGTGCCGGCTCACTGGCCTGGTGTGGTGGTGTGTTCTCGGGTGTTTGCGACTCGTCATCCATTGGGCTCAGTCCTCTCTGAAGGAATCCGTCGTGATAGGGCCAGGATTTACAGACGGTCGGGATCAGGATCTTCCTGTGCTGGCGTTTCGACCGGGTCGTCGACGGGGGCAGGAGGGGTCTCAACCGTTCCCAGCGCTTCCGTGTATAGCCGGTTACGCAGGGTGCGGACTATGACAATGGTTCCCACCACTGTGGCTGTCACGAAAATTCCGCTAAGCAGCCACGCCTTCTTGTTCCCCTTGTGGTAGACGGAGTGGTGGCGCAGTTCGCGCGCTGCATGCTTGAGTGCTTTTTTGGTTTGTTTCCGGGTGCTGCGCGGGAACGTGCCCTTATCGGCGACGGTGTCGATGATCCCTGCCACCGCCTGGGGTGCTTTGCTTTCATCCAGCTGCGTTCGGCCCCACTTCATGACCGTGTCCAGCACCGCTGAGGGGTTGTCCAGGGTATGCTTCACCCCAGCCGTTCCAAGGTTCTGTGCCTGATGAATCATTCTCTTCATGTCGGACATGTGAACCTCTCATGTGGTCGTCTTCGGCCAGCTTACGCCCGGGCCACTTAGCCGGAACAGGAGATGGCGGGTATTTGTTCAGGTGCATGTTGCCGGGTCATTGGTTGCCCAGACCGGGGGTGGGCTGGCTAGGCTAACCGGATCGGAATGGCCTCTGGAGATTCGTTCTAATCTCTGTTGGCCCGGTGATTGCGGGTCTATCCTGAAGGCATCCTGCCAATACGAACTGGCAGACCTAGCAGGGGAGAGGGGGCAGAGTCATGGGGTTGGGTGACAAGATCAAGCACGCCGCTGAGAAGGCTGGCGGCAAGGCCAAGGAAGCCGCAGGCGAAGCGACCGACAACGACCGTCTGAAAGCAGAAGGCAAAACAGATAAGGCCAAGGCTGAACTGAAACAGGCCGGAGATAAAATCAAGGACGTCTTCAAAAAGCACTGACCTCCAGTCAGCGTTCATCGTCGCGCCGCCTGTCCTCCCGTCGCGGCCAGGATGAGCGGCCCGGCACCAGTCTTTGGGCACTTGGGCCCAAGGCAACGTGGGTCCGCTCGGCCAGGCCGCCCGACATCGTTATTCCGCATGATGGGTGCTGCGCGGGGTGGCCATCGAGCAGATAAGAGTTCCGAGGGGCAATAATCCGCCCACATTGACGCCGATACAGCAGGAACCGCCACCCCCATCACTCCCGATAACGCATCGGGGTAGTCGGCCAGCAGAGCCAAAATGGTTTATGAGAAAGGGGCCACGATCATGAGTGAGCAGCTACCGATTGTCCCTGGACAGCCTCCGGTCTCGCCGGAGCCTGTCCGTCCGTTGGAACCGTTTCCGACTGAACCGCCTCCCAACCGTCCCGCGGATCCAACCGAGCCGGTAGACCCTGAGCGGCCCCTGGACCTGACAGAACCGATGCCGCCGTCCCCGTATCCGCCGGATCCCTTCATGCCGCCGGATCCGCCCGTCCACTAACCCCCCTTGGCCACGGCCGAACTACCTCCAGCCGCAACCCACACCAGACTCAAGACCGATGTAGTAACCCGCTGATCAAGGAAGGAAGGAAGGAAGGAAGGAAGGAAGGAAGGAAGGAAGGAAGGAAGGAAGGAAGGAAGGAAGGCTATGGTGCCTGTAGCCCCGACTCCCGCCGAGGAACAAACACCACCGGACCGCAATACCCGTCCCTGGTGTAGCCGGTGCGGCACCGATGAGTTTCTGTTGATCGAGAGCGTTGATGAGTCCTTCTCGGAACCCGGGCAACTGCTGGCGGTCAGTTATACGTGCCTGGAATGCGACAATTTCTATGCCCATGACGTTCCTATCGAGTCCCTTAACCCGGGGGTCGTTTACGAGTATTCAGGGCGGCCTCCGGCCGACGCAGAGGGGCAATACGTGCATTGTGGCGAGCCCATGACCCGGGGCTCCACTGTACGACACACCGTCGCTTCCGCCTTCGTCGGCAACGTTGGCGAGAAACACAGGCTGGAAGTCTACTTACGGACCCGGGTTCTCCACTGCCGGTGTGGGTTTCAAATGGAAATTCCCCGCCAAGAACAGCCCTAGCCTGCACAAGATGTCGCTTGTACAGGCCAGACCGGGTTCTTGGCCACTGTTTTTGGTGCCGGTTGATGCAAGGAAAGCGCGGCGGGCAGAGTGGTTATAGTGGCCGGATGTTTTCTGCCTGGGGGCCTTTAGGCCCCTGCACGATGTCGAACTGGACTTTCTGATTCACTTCCAAGGCCCGGTACCCGCCGCTGGCAATGGCCGTATAGTGGGCGAAAACGTCTTGGGACCCGTCATCGGGGGCAAGGAAGCCGAAGCCTTTCTCGGCGTTGAACCATTTGACTGTGCCTGTGGCCATGACTACGTTCCTTCAAAATACTCTGATTCACCCCCAGCTGGGCGGCGGCGGACATCGTCGTCCGTGGTCACCAATGTACTACGGGCGGAATCCGGCCTTGGGGACCAGCGGTACAGCGGTTGGCGCTAAGCGTGTGACGTGGTCCCGGGCTACGGTTCATCTGGTGCCAGAGTCGTCTGTACTCCGCAGGGTAACCAGTAATCGCCGGCTTTCGACGGATCAGGCGTTTGGGTTGAGGTGGCGGTAGAGGGTCGCGCGACTCCACCCGACCAAGCGCGCAGCGTCCTCGGCGGTGCGTCCCCTCGCCCGGGCGTCCTTCGCAATCGCTAGCTTGTCCGCGATCACCGTCGGGTCCGAGAGCGGCCGGCCGAAACGGGTACCGCTTTGCCGGGCCGCGGCGATCCCGGCGTTGACGCGCTCCACGATCAGCTCGCGCTCATACTCGGCCAAGGAAGCCAGCATGTTCAGCATCATCCTCCCGGTCGAGGTCGCCGGGTCGATGCCGTCCGAAATGGACCGGACCTGCACGCCGCGTTCGCGCAGCAGATTCACGGTGTTCAGCACATCAACCAGGGACCGGCCGAGTCGGTCGACCCGCCAGACCACCACGGTATCTCCGGCCTCGGCATATTCCAGGAGCTTCTTCATCCCGGGCCGCTCGATCGCCCTCCTGCTGCCGGAGGTTACATCGGCGAACACGTCCCGCTTTTGCACCCCGCCCTTGACCAGCGCATCAAGCTGCAACTGCGCATCCTGGCTCGAGGTGCTCACCCGTGTGTATCCCAAAAGTCTCACCCCACCATTTTGACTCAAAAAACCCTCGTGGCCAACCGGGCGAGACGTTTTACGGTAAGACGACTTTTTGGAACAAAACGCCTCCCGAAACTTCACCACCGCCGATCGGCAAAAAAGGTGCCGCTCGCCTGTCTCAGAAACCTTTAGGTTTCTAAGGCATCGCAGACTCGGGACCATTACGCGGAGAACTGGTGCTAACGCGTTCCGGGGTCTTGATCGCACTCGGTACTCGCTGTGGAGTGCGCGTCGGGCAGGGGGATGATGGGTACATGATGGGTCGTGTGGTGGTGACTGGTGGTACGGGCCAGGTGGGGCGTCCGCTGGTACGGGCCTTGGCTGCAGCCGGGTGTGAGGTTGTCGTGTTGACCCGTCGCCCTGAACAGGCACGCGGGCTGGTCCCCGAGGCCGCTGATTGGGTCGCGTTCGACCCCGAGCTGCCCGAGACGTGGGAGCACACGATCGATGGTGCCGATGGCGTGGTCGTGCTGGGCGGGGCACCGTTCTTCCGTCGGTGGTCCAGTTGGGACGAGTTCGAGCGCGTCGCCACCGGTGGCCGGGTAGCCGCGAACCGTGCCATCGTCGACGCGATCGCCCGCGCGGAACATAAGCCCAGGGTCCTGGTGACCGGATCCTCGGTGGGCTACTACGGGTTTGAGGTCTCTGAGGCGATCGTTACCGAAGACACACCGGCAGGAACGGACCGATGGGCGCAGGGGACGGGCCGGTACGAGACCGAAGCGAAGCGTGCGGCCCAGTTTGGCATTCGGGTGGTGTGTCTGCGCACGGGCATCGTCTTCAGCCCCGACGACGGTATGGCAGCGCAAATGGCCGACCAGTTTCGTCGCGGGTTCGGGGCGGTCATCCTGCCCGGAACACAGTGGCTGCCGTGGATCCACATTGACGATGAGGTCGCACTGATCATGCTCGCGCTCAATGATGACCGAGTAACCGGAGGGTTAAACGCGTCCTCTCCGAACCCGGCACGCTATCGCGAGTACGCGGCGGCGCTGGGTCACGTGTTCGGCCGACGCGTCCGACTACGACTGCCCGGGCTCGTCATGCGCCTGGCCTTGAAAGACATCGCCGAAGCTGTCCTGTACAACCGGCGCATGGTCCCGGCCAAGGCGCTGGGACTTGGATTCGAGTTCACCCACCCGGATCTGGAGCCGGCATTGCACGATCTACTGACCGCCCGCGGCGGCCGCTGACCGCTACCCCGCAGGGGTATCAAGGGATTGAGTATCTACGCCGATCACCACGGGCTCCCGATTCTATGGGAGATCAATCCTGGATCAGGTTCCACCGCTGACGCAATGCCCCCTCTAGCCCGGTCGTACTTCCGGCACGGATTCCTTAAGGTGACGATGCCCCAGCGCATTTTAGGCACGCAACGGGACAATCCGACGTGAATCCCAAGGGAAAGGCGTATGAAAGCCGGCGCTGGCGGGGTCGGGGGTTCAATCGGAACGGGGATGTCAATAGCGCCAAGCGCATGGACTACCTCAATCGATCGTTCGCAAGACACTCCAAGACCTTCGCAGTGTTGTCCCAATTCCGAAGGCGAGTGTGTACGGATGCGCGAAAGTTGTTGAGCGTTGTTGTCTGGGATCCAGAGAAGATTGAGGCCATGGACACCGTCAGCGAAGTGTAGTTTCCGCGTCTTTTCGTGATTGATTGATGAGTCGGATGAGGGTCTCCACCGTTTGTGACATGTCTGCTCTGGCGGGGCCGAGGTATCGGCGTGGGTCAACCAGGGCAGGGTCGGCGGTAAGAATGGATCGGATCGTGGCGCTCATGGCGCCATTGAGGGCGGTCCCTATGTTGACTTTGACGATTCCGGCAGCGATGGCTGCGCGCAGCTCCGTATCGGGGACTCCGGAGGAGCCATGGAGCACGAGTGGAACTGGCAGGCGCGCGTGGAGCCGATTGATAAGGTCCACGTCCAAAGATGCGGACTTGGTGTTCATGGCGTGTGAGCTGCCGACAGCAACTGCCAAGGCGTCAACACCCGTTGCCTCAGTAAAAAGGAGGGCCTCGGCAGGGTCAGTTCGCACGCCGTCAGCGTGGGCACTTTGCGGTTGGTTTGGTTTTCCGCCGATGTACCCGAGTTCTGCCTCTAGCCAAAGACCGTGACCGTGTGCCCAGCGCACAGCGGCGCGTGTACGCTCGACATTCTCGCTGTAGGGGAGTGAACCAGAATCGAACATTGCAGAGCAGATTCCGGCATCCACGCTGGCCTTGAGCAGGTCAATGTCATCGACGTGGTCCAGATGCAGCGCGACGGGGACGGAGGAGAGTTCCCCGATCGCGTTTGCTGCAGCAGCGAGCGGACGAAGGTGTCCGCCGTGAAATCTGACGGTGTTCTGGCTGATTTGTAGGATTACCGGTGCCTGTGCGGCCTCCGCTGCAGTGACGATTGCTTCGGCATGCTCGAGGGTGATGATGTTGAAGGCTGCGATGCCGGCCTGGCGTCTAATAGCTGCCGTGATCAGGTCACCGGTATGGACCAGGGGCATTCAGATCTCCTCAATGACGATGTCGGCCATAGCTTTGTGCCGCGTGGCCTCGTCGATCTCTCCGGCTGTCTTGGCTACCACGGCCGCGGTGGCCGTGGCGGTGGCTTCCCTCAGTAGGGTTGGCCAATCCAGGTCGCGATTCAGCCCGCTGGCGATAGAGGCGGTGAGCGCATCCCCGGCACCAGTGGGATTTCCTTGATAGCGGCGTTGGGGTTTGGCGTGCCAGGCGCCGTCTTCGCTCACCAGGACGGTGCCGGTGGATCCGGCCGAGATCGCGACGGTCTTGGCTCCGAGCTGCCGCAGTTCGACGGCAGCCTGACGGATCTCCGGGATTCCGCGGAGCGGGCGGCCAAAGAGGGCTGCCGCCTCGTGAACATTTGGTTTGGCTAGATCCGGGTTGGCTGCCAGGGACTTCCGGAGCGGGATCCCCTCGGTGTCGATGATGCAGCGCGCGCCGACGGTGTGTGCCGCACTGATGAGCTGCTGGTAGGCGATCGGGGGAACGCCCGGCGGAACGCTGCCGGAGAGGACGATCCACCGGGAGGCGGCGGCTTCATGTCGAAAAGCTTCCATGAAGGCAGCCCATTCGGAGGCGCTGATCGTGGGCCCGGTCTCGTTGAAGACCGTGGCGTCAGCGGCGTCGACGACGGCCACTGTCCGCCGCGTGGACTCGGCAATGGGGACCAGTCGTGACGGCAGACCCCCGGCCTTGAGGTCCTGGGTGCAGCTTTTGCCGTCGGGGCCGCCGGCGAAGCCCAGCAGGCGAACGGGCTGGTCTAGCTGCTGGAGGACGCGGGCGACGTTGACGCCTTTGCCGCCGGCCCGGACCAGTGGGTGGCCGACACGGTGGCTGTTGCCGTGGAGCAGACGGGCCACGGAGTACGTCATATCGAGCGCCGGGTTGAGACAGACAGCCAGGATTGGACGTGGCGGAGTGGTTTTAGTCGTCTCTTGTTTCACTCCGTGGTCACCACCCATTGCACCCAGGTCTGCTCCGGTGGGCACTGGTAGGCGGAGGCCAGTGCCCGCGCCGCGGCGTCGGCAGCGGCCGTCATGGCACCGGCGTCCCGAAGGCGTCCGTGCATGATTGCGGTGGGCCAAGCGGTGGTGGGTGTGGTTCCCGTGCATCCTGTCGCGGCCGGGATGAGCATGCTGTGGACGGCCTCCGGGGGTAGGCCCAGCGCCTGGCTGGTCGCCAGGTTTAGTGCGGCCAGCGTCTGGGAGCTGTCGATTGATGCGGGGTCCGGGGCGAAAACGGTGATGACCGGCATGTCAGCCGATTTGGACGGAGCGGGAGAGGAAGGGCGGTACGTCCGGGTTGCGGCCGGCGGCCTTGGCCATGGCCACGGCCATCCGGTGGATGGCTACTAGTTCCGCCTGCGGGTCCCACTCTGGATCTACAACGGTGGCGCCGGTTTGGCGGATGGCGTCGGCGATCGCGGCGTCCAGGGGGACCAGGGGCCAGACGATGGTGCCTGGGCCGGCGGCGGAGATGGGGCCGTGCTGGTATTCCATGACGGCGTACGCCTCGGCCCAGCGTCCGGAGGATTCAAGGCATTTCAGGGCCGCCTCGTGGGCCAGCCCCAGGGAGAAGCCGGTCCCCAGGAACACCACGTGCTCGGGCGCAGGGGTGGGCAGGGTTCGGGTCAGGGCTTGTTCGGCTTCGGTAACCAGATGCCCGAGGTCCGGCACCAGGGAAGCGCGCAATAGGGTGAAGGCCGTGGAGGCGAACCGGGTCTGCACGATGGAGACTTCATCGGCATAATCAAGCATGACCACCTCGGTGCAGGCGTCGATCAGGGGGCTTTCGGGTGTTCCGACCAGACCGATCACCTGGTGTGTGGCCTTGAGGTTCCGGGCGGCGTCAATGACGTCAGTGGTGGTGCCGGAGCGGGAGAGTACGATGACGGTCTCGTCGTCCTCGATGTAAGGGATTTCAGAGGGGACGACCGCACGGGTACGGCCCAGACCCAGCTGGTTGCGTAGCCGGGCATAGGCTTCCCCGACATAGTAGGAGGTGCCGCAGCCGATGAAGAGCACCGGTGTGCCGGCCTCGGGTAGGGCTGTGCCGGCGGCCGCCTGGTTGATGGCCTGCTGCCAGGTCTGCGGCTGGCTGAAGATCTCCCGCAAAGTTTCGGTGGCGAAGGATTGTGTCTCGGTCATTGTGTCTCCTTGTAGGTGGGTCATTGCTGGGTCATGGCAGGGTCACCACAGGACCCGGACGTGGGGGAAGGAACCGGCGATGCGCTCCTGCAGTTCGGCGGGGGTGGCCAGGCTGCCGGTACCGCCGCGGCCTTGAATGGACACGGTTCCGGCCGCCACGGCGGAGGCTAGACATTCGGCCAGTGGCGCCCCGCGGGAAACGCCATGGAGGAATCCGGCGTTGAAATTGTCGCCGGCCCCCGTCGTATCGAAGGGGGTCGCGGGTTCGGTATCGAGTTGCAGGCCCGTGTCTTTGCTGCAGACCAGTCCGCCGTGGCCGCCACGCTTGAGCACCACCGTTGGTCCCAGGGCTGAGAGTGCGCGGGCGGCGCCGACATACCAGTGGGGTGTGTCCTGGTGGTGGGCGATGCCCAGCCGCTGCGCGATCCCGCCCAGCTCGGCTTCGTTGGGGAATATGTAACTGGTGTTCTCTAACGCGTCCGCGATTCCTCCCCAGTCCTGGCGGGGGTCCCAGCCGGTGTCCAGGGACGTTGTGACACCACGGGCGCGCAGCTCGGCGAAAAGGGTGGCGAGCTCGGGCAACAGCGCCCGCTGGAGAAAAATGGAACTGACATGGACATGGCGGGCGTCTGTGAGTAGTTCGGCGGGGATGTCGGCGACCCTCAGCTCGGCCATGGTCCCGGGAAAGGTGAGCAGGGCCCGGTCTCCGCCTGGGACGTTGATGACGACGGTGAGCCCGGTGGCCCGATTCTTCCGGCGGATGACGGCTCCGGCATCCACGCCGGTGCGTTCGAGCAGCCCGAGAGTGAAGGATCCGAGTTCGTCATCGCCCAGGACGGCACACATGGCCACGGGCAGGCCGAGGGCTGCTGCGGCGGCCGCGGTGATGGCGCCGGAACTGCCCAGGGTGACTGCGGCGTCGCGGAGTTCGGTTTCTACTTGGCCGAAGGCGACCGGGCCGCCGTCGCTGTCCAGCAGCACGTCGGGGTTGAGTTCGCCGAGTACGAGAAGGGTCCATGGGATAGAGGTCACAAGGACGAGCGTAATGCCCTAAACAGCCATGAGTCAATCAAAAGTGAGTAGATATGATCAATTTCATGGAATCTATTGATCTAACTTGCTTGAGCGTTGTACGGTTATGCTCACTTAGCTCGTAGCGGCCGACCAGCGGCACGCTTGACTCAAAGGAGATGTCAATGGATGTGACACGGCGCGGGTTTCTGTCCGGAACCGTTGGTGCTGCGGCCCTACTGGGCCTGGGGGCGTGTTCCTCGGTGCACTCAGACTCGGCAGGCGGTGCCGGAACCGTGGGACCCGCCGGCACCCCGGGCACCAAGTCGAGCATCGGACCGGTCACCGGGAAGCTGACGTTCGCCTTTTGGGGTGGAAGTGCGGGAGAGACGGCGGGTTTCAACTATGCCAAGCAAAAGTTTGAGGCCGCCAACCCCGGAACGACCATCCAGCTGAAGGTTCTGCCCTACGACGGATTCTTCTCCGCTATCGACCGCGGGATCGGATCCGGCACCGCCCCGGATGTGTTTCGGGTCGACTACACCACGATCGGCCGGTACAGCGCCAAGGATGTCCTGTTGGATATGACGCCGTACTTCAGTACCGAGGAGTCGGCAAAGTTCCTGCCCGCCCTGTGGGAGGCCGTGAAATATAACGGCGTTCCGTTCGGTGTGCCGCATCAGACCGACACGACGTGCCTTGTTTACAACAAGGCAGCCTTCGCGACGGCCGGCATCACCTCGGTGCCGGACAAGCTCTCCGATGCCTGGTCCTGGGACGAGTTTTCCACGGTCGCCGCCAAACTGCGCCGTACACTGCCGGAGAGCAAATACCCCTTCGCCTATGACTGGACCCAGGCCGGGGCCTACCGGTGGCTGTCCTGGCTCTACCAGTCAGGGGGCACCTTGCTGACGCCTGATCTGAAGAAGAGCGCCCTGCCCAGCGGTCCCGCCACCACGGCCATGGACTACACCAAGAGCTTCTTCGACAAAAAATGGGTCCCGGCGAACAACACCATCAAGACCAGTGTCTACTCCGATAACTTCTTCCTCTCCCAAACCGTACCGATGACCTTCATGGGCGACTTCCTGATCCCCGAGCTGGCCGACCCCAAACAGGGATACACGGGAGGGGACTGGGGCGCTACCTTTATGCCGCAGGACAAGAGCGCGGCCTCGGATCTGGGAGGCAACGCGATCGTCGCCCGCAAAGATACCAAGAACCCCGATTTGGCGGCCGCGTTCCTGAAATTCCTGGTCAGCGAGGACGCGATGAAATATTTCTGCGAACAAGCCATCGAACTGCCCACCTTGCAGTCGTTGGCCGGGGAGAAACTCAACTATGTGACCCGCCCGGACGTCGTCAAGATTTTTGCCGAACAGGCCCCCACCATCACCAACACGGTGGTCAAGGAGTCCACTGTCTCGTCCTTCGCCACCATTAACACCGTGCTACAGGACCAGCTCGAACTGGCCTTCCACGGCCAATCCAGCGACACCACCGTCAATAACATTGCCAGCGGAGTCAACTCCGCCCTCGGATCCTAGAGGAGAACGAGATGATCCCGGCCGAAGTCAATGTGGCACCATCCGGTGCCACAGGACAGCGCAAGAATCACCGGCAGTCCCCCAGCGCTCGGGGAGAGAATCCTCGACGGGCTGGGGCCCTGGTCCGGGCCCAGACCCTAGTCGCGGGAGCCTTCTTGCTGCCGAATCTGATTCTGATAGGGCTGTTCCTTCTGCTCCCGCTGGTCATGGCGTTCGTGATCAGTTTTCAGAAGCTCGGCTCTCTGGGACCGTCGCAGTGGTTGGGCATCAACAACTATATTGACCTGCTCAGCGACCCGGTCTTCTGGCAGTCACTGGCGAACACCGGGGTTTTCACCCTGTTCACCGTCCCGGTCGGTATGGCCCTGGGACTCGGTATCGCGGTACTACTCAACGGGGTCCTGCCGGGCCGGACGCTGTTCCGGTCCATCATTTTCCTCCCGCTGGTTGTCTCCGGCGTGGCGACGGGAGTTCTCGGGGCCTGGATGTTCGATCAGAACAACGGCTTCATCAATAAGATGCTCGCCGGGTTTGGCCTGGGTGCACCTGCGTGGCAGTCCAGCGGTACCTGGGCTATGGTCTCCCTCATCCTGGTCACGTTGTGGCAACGGGTCGGATTCGACATGCTCATCTACCTGGCCGGACTCCAAGGCGTCGATCCCGCCCTCCTGGAAGCCGCGGCCATTGACGGGGCCAACGGGTGGCAGCGGTTCCGTAATGTGACGGTGCCTATGCTGGGTCCCTCGACGTTCTTCCTGCTCATCATGAACATGATCTATTCCTTCCAGGTCTTCGACACCGTCTGGGCGATGACCCGGGGAGGTCCCGACTACTCAACCACGACGGTTGTGACCTACGCCTACCGCACCAGCTTCGACGAGCACGGCCCCCA
Source organism: Arthrobacter sp. ERGS1:01 (assembly GCF_001281315.1). Lineage (NCBI taxonomy): Bacteria > Bacillati > Actinomycetota > Actinomycetes > Micrococcales > Micrococcaceae > Arthrobacter > Arthrobacter sp. ERGS1:01. Next base: position 97,109 of record NZ_CP012478.1, read on the forward strand.
ATTGTTGGGCTACGGGGCAGCCGTCGGGGTGGTCATTTACCTCATCACCTTGCTGATCACGGCCATCCAATGGCGCTGGAACCGCGGCCGCGACGAGTCCGTCTGACGAAGGAGTCTCCCATGAGCATTACTACCGCCTCCGGCGTGCTAGCTGAAACCCCGCCGCCAAGCGGTGCAGTGCGTTCCCGTCCCCGCAGTCGATGGCTGTGGCTGCGACTGGGATGTGCCATTGTGATCACCGCCGTCATCTTCTTTCCGCTCTACTGGATGATGATGACAGCCTTCTCGACCCGGGCGGACCTGTATGCCCCCGGTCTGCACTTTTGGCCGCAGCACTTCACCTGGTCCAATTTCACTGATCCGATCGCCCAGTTCCCCGTCTGGACCTGGTTCGGGAACTCCTTCACGATCGCGGCTCTCACCACGGCGATCACGGTGGTGTGCAATCTGCTGGCCGGGTACGCTTTCGCCAAGCTGCGCTTCCGGGGAAAGAACGCCCTGTTCCTGCTCCTGCTCTCCACCATGATGATTCCGGTTCAGGCCATCATGGTCCCGCAATTCAAGTTATCGGTCCAGCTGGGGCTCTACGGCAACATTTGGTCCGTCATCCTGCCCGAGAGCGCCGCTATCTTCGGCGTGTTTTTGGCCCGGCAATTCTTCCTTGCCATTCCCGATGAACTCATGGAGGCCGCCCGGGTTGACGGGGCGGGACAGCTGCGCACCTTCGTCAGTATCGTCCTGCCGCTGTGTAAACCGCTGTTGGCCGTCCTGACACTGCTCACCTTCATGAGCGAATGGAACTCTTTCGGCTGGCCTCTGATTGCGTTGTTCAGCGACGAGCAGTTGTTCACCTTACCGATCGGCATGGTGACGGACCTTCAGGGCCAGTACACCTCCAACTACGGGGCCATCATGGCCATGAGCCTGCTGATGATCGCCCCGGTGGTGGTGCTGTTCGTCGCCTTCCAAAAGTATTTTGTCCAGGGCCTCGCCCGATCCGGTATCAAGTAGGAACAGCCCATGTTTACAGGCACTGCCCGCATCAATTACCTCTCCACCCTGAACTTCGACGACGACTTCCTCGAACGGATCGGCTCGGCCGCCGACGGTGTGGAAGTCCGCCAGATCACCGCCTCTTCGGCCGAGGAGATCGATGCCGCGACCTGGGCCCAGGTCGACGTGCTGCACACCTCCTCGGCCATCTGTGATCCGGCTACCGCCCCCCGGCTGCGCTGGATTCAGCTCGACACCTCCGGGGTGGACCATCTTCGGGGGACACCGGCGTGGAACAGTGTCGTGGATATCACCACGATTGGCGGTATTTCGCCCGTGCCCTTGGCCGAGTACGTGATCTGGTCCATCCTGGGCACCGCTCACAGGCTACCGGCGCTGTTGGACGTGCGGCAGAGTCGTCAATGGCCCTCCCCGGATGAGCGGTGGGAGCGCATGCTGCCGGCCCCGGTGCGCGGGTCTACGGTCGGCATTGTCGGCTATGGCAGAATCGGGCGGGAGATCGGCCGACTCGCCCAGGCCCTGGGTATGCGGGTGCTGGGTCTGAGCCGGACGGCCGGGACTCGAACCGCCGATGTGGGGGACTATTTTGATGCCGCCCAGGACCAGTCCGGTAGCGGCCAGGCGACGGCGGTGGAACTGTTGGGGCCGGATCGTCTGCACGAGCTGATGAGCCGGTCTGATTATCTGGTGGTGGTGGTGCCGCTGACGGAGGCCACCCGGAATATGATCGACGGCCCGGCGTTCGCGCACTTGAAGGACCAGGCCGTCGTTATCAACGTCGCGCGCGGCGGCATTGTTGATGAACAGGCCCTGCGCGAGGGTCTGCACGAGGGCCGGATTCGGGCCGCCGTGCTTGACGTCTTCGATGCCGAACCGCTACCCCCGGAGGATTCCTGGTGGGATGAGGCGAATGTCTTCACCACCCCGCACGTCAGCGGGCTGGCACCGGAATATTCATCACAGGTGTTGGATATTGTGGGTGAGAACCTCCGCCGTTTTGCGGAAGGCCGGGCATTGATGAATCTCGTCGATCGAGAGCAGGGGTATTGAAGAGATGTTAAGTTATGAACGGCAACGAGAAGTCCTCCGACACATGCGGTCGCACGGTGCCGGCAATGTCAACGAGCTGGCCGCGGCCGTTGGTGTCAGTGCCTCCACGATCCGCCGTGATCTGCGGGAGATGGACGAGCAAGGCCTGCTGACCCGTGTCCACGGAGGGGCAAGCCTGGCGGATACCGACATCGAAAGCGCCCATACCGCCCGACAGAACGAGCATGTGGCGGAGAAGCGCCGCATCGGGGAGGCCGCGGCGAAGCTGGTACGTGATCACTCGACCATCCTGATCACCGGCGGAACCACCACCGAGGCCATGTTGCCGTTCCTCGAGGGGCGAGAGGGGCTGACCATCCTCACCAACGGGCTCAACATCGCGGTGCAGCTCTCCCGGCAGAGTGCCATCACCGTCGTGGTGCTCGGCGGCATTTTGCGGCCCGGGGAGCTCTCGCTCCTGGGGTCCCTGGCCGAGCAGACCCTGGATGAGTTCCGGGTAGAGAGCGCCTTTATCGGCAGCTATGGTGTAGATGCCGCCAGCGGCATCTACGGGGCGTCGGTGCACGAAGCGAGCACCGACCGGATGCTCCTGCGCCGACTCGACTCGCTCGTGGTCCTGGCTGACGGCAGCAAATTCACCCAACGCGGACCGGTCCGGTTGGCAGGGGTGGAACAAATCACCACCCTGATCACCGATTCAACGGCCCCGACTGCGGACGTGAAGGCACTTTCCGCCGCGGGGGTCGAGGTCCTCGTTGTCTAAACCGGGGGTTTCCTCCCCGCGCCGGCAAACAATCCATTACTGAGAAAGGCACTGTCCCATGTCAACTTCGTCCCCACCCACGCTCGAGACCTTGCGTGAAGCGATGACCCGGGCTACCAACCGGGAAGGCATCCCTATGGTGGTTGCCCTGGTCGATGAGCGTGGCACCATCCCGGCTGTCACCGATCCAGCGGTCCGGAACACCGGAGCCACGATCGCCCACCAGATCCAACACGTGCGCGATGACCTCGCACCCTCCATGGCGGATGGGGACAACGGCGGAGTTATCAACGCCCTCGTCATCGCCGCCCACGACCTAACCGACCTAGGAGCGCACAGTGGCTGACCTCGGCTTTCAGCGACACATCGACGCCATTTCCGCCGGGCATTTCGTCCGCCTGGTGAACTATCACAACACCCCCGCCAGCCAGGGGCCAGCATTGCGGGCCGAGTTGACACGGTTGAGCGAACATTACGACACCGTGACGCTGGCGGACCTTGACGGTTTCTTCGCCACCGGGCAGTGGCCCACGACGCGTCCAGTCTTTATTCCCGTCTTCTATGAGGGGTACCGGAACAGCGCGGACGTGGCCGCGCCCATCTGTGACGAGCTGGGCATCACCGGATGGTTTCCGGTCTGCACAGGATTTGTCGATTGTCCGCCCGCGGAGCAGGAATTCTACGCCCGCGCCCACTACATCGGGCTGGTGGACGAAGAACAGTCCCAGGACCGGTTGGCCATGACCTGGGACGACGTCGGACGTCTGTCCGAACGCCACGTTGTCACCCCCCATACGGCGGCCCATTTGGGTATCAATGACATCAGTACCGACGATGATCTGCAGCGTGAAGTTTTCGAACCGAAACGGAAGATGGATGCGGTGACGGGACAGTCAGCGCCGGCGTTCGCGTGGTTGCATGGAAGTGCCTGGGGCCTGAGTCAGCGCTACGACGACGCGGTTCGCGAGGCCGGCTACCGGTACCAGATCGGCAACACGATGATCCACCGGATCGCCTGACCGGGTGCGCGCGTTCCTGCCCTGCCCGCGCGGCAGGACAGGAACGGGCATCTGTCGGTTAATGCGGTGGCTCGGCAGGAGCAGCCGCGTAGCGGTGAACCGGTGTGTCGGTACTCTGCAACCAGACCGTGCTGCAGATCGGATCGGGCACGACTTGTGCAAGGCTGCCATCGACGGGGTTCCAGCGGTGGTGCCGTAGTTGGGTACCTGAACGCGTGATGATCTCAATGCACCCGCCCGACAGCGAACTCCACGCTGCCGAGGCGCTCTCGCAGCGGCCATCCGGCAGCACCGGGCCACCGGTCCAGGTCAGCCCGCCATCCACGGTCGTCAGCATCCTGACGGCACGGCTCGCCTCGAGCCCCACCAGATGGATGGCACCGTCCCGGACGATCACCTTGGCTGTGTGCCATTGGCCCCCGGGGCCGCCTAAGCCCCGCCATGCCCGGCCATCGTACTGGTAGAGCCGGAGCCGGCCGCCGGCGACGACCGCCGCCACCAGGGCCCCAGGCTCGTCCGGATCGGGGGCCAGATCAAGGGAGGTGACATTGTCGGCGGTGTCAAGGGCCGCAAGCGGCCGCCACGACAGCTCCGGGTAGCGTGTCACCTCGGAGGCCAGATGGGTGATCGTCCCGTTCCGGGAGCACACCACGGTGTGGAGCGCATCCTCGGTGTGGACCAGCGGCGCCGGGTCGGTCATCGTGCCTTGGCCGAGGTGGCCTCCGTCGAGGAACCCCTGCTCCGGCGTCCAGTACCAGCGATGCAAGGTGCCTCCGGACCGGGTCAGGACCTCCAGGAAGTCTGGACCGAACGGCACCTGGCTGATCCGGACGGCGTCCACCTTTTCGGGTGTGGGAATATGCAACCCCCCGCTCCAGTGGCCGCGCTTGGCCCCGGCGTGGTGTTCGCTGTCATCGCCGTTGAACCAGAACACCCAAAATCCCGCTCCTGGGTCCGCGGCGACTAGTTCCAGGTTTCCCCTTTCACCGTAGACGCCCTGGGATACTCCCGGGCTGCCGGCAACGGGTGGAAATGGTTGGGTCTGAAGTATGGGAACAAAATTCATCATTCAATCAGTTTCGAGCAAAAATAAGCATTGTCAAGGCATTCATGCGCATGTATGCTCATATTGCGCGGGTATTCTTTCGCGTTCACAACAATCGAAGCAGGAGACAACTATGAAGTTGGCACGGGCACGAGTCGGTGACGCGGTAATCGCCGCGTCAGTGGAGGGCGATCTGCTCGTCGAGCTCGAGGTGCGTGGCGCCGAGGGTTGCCCGGAGGATCCGCTGATGGGGTGGCTGAGAACCGGCGCTGACCTGGGAGCACTTGTTCCTGCCAGGACAGGACGCAGCCACCAGCTCGCCGACGCTCAGCTGCTGGCACCGATTCAGCGGCCGGGCAAGATCATTGCCGTCGGACTGAACTACGCGGACCACACCTTAGAAGCTGGCCTTGAGGCCCCGGCTGAGCCGTTGACCTTCGCCAAGTATCCGAGCTCCATCACCGGCCCCGACACGGAAATCATCGTGCCGGCAGCCGTGACGACCGAGGTTGACTGGGAAGCCGAGCTGGCGATCGTCATCGGGACCGTGTGCGGTCCGCAGCGCCGCGGAACCATGGCGAACGTGGCGGCCTTCACCGTCGCCAATGACGTCTCGGCGCGCGACCTGCAATTCCGTGATGGCCAGTGGACCCGGGCCAAGAGCCTGGATACGTTCTGCCCGATCGGGCCGGTTCTGGTCACCCCGGATGACATTCCCGATCCCGCGTCCTTGCGGATCTACGCCACCGTCAACGGCCAGGTGATGCAGGACGCCAAGATCGGGGACATGATCTTTCCCATCAGCACCCTGCTCGACTTCATCACCGCGACCATCACCCTTGAACCCGGCGACATGATCCTGACCGGCACACCCCCCGGCGTCGGCGGATTCCGCAACCCTCCGGTATTCCTTGCCGACGGTGACGTCATCGAGGTAGGCGTCGACACCGTCGGCGTCCTGCGCAACACCGTCCGCCACATCTGAGAATCACACACGCAGTGGAAAGGCATTCCATGACAGCCCGACGTAGCCTCGTCCTCATCGGCGCGGGAAGCGCGGTCTTCACGCGCGGCCTGCTGGCCGATCTCATCTCCGCCCGTGACCTGGGCGACTGGGAAATCCGCCTGGTCGACATCAACGAACGCTCACTGGCCAAGGCCGTGGGCCTGGCCCGGCAAATGATCACTGCCCGCAACGTCGGGGACCACATCACCGTCACCGGATCCACCGACCGTCGAAGCGTGCTCCCGGGTGCCGACTTCGTCGTGACCTGCGTCGGAGTCGGCGGACGGCCCGGCTGGCAGAAGGACCATGAAATCTGCATGCAGCACGGCATCTTCCAGCCGGTCGGGGACTCCGTCATGCCCGGTGGCATCTCGCGGCTGCTCCGGACCACCCCCGTCCTGGTAGACATCGCCCGGGATGTGGTGGAATTGGCCCCGGACGCTTTCTTCTTCAACTACAGCAACCCGATGACCGCCAACATCATGGCAATGGCCAAGTATGCCGGGGCCGAGAACGTCGTCGGGCTCTGCCACGGCATGCACCACGTGCAGCATCACCTGGCCACCTTCATCAACAAGCCCTTCGAGCAGACCTCGACCCTGTACGCTGGCATCAACCATCTGACGTTCATCTATGACTTCCGCTGGAACGGCCAGGACGCCTGGCCGCTGGTGAAGGCCAAGGCCGACCAGGAACTGGCCCTGCCACCGGTATCCGAAGATCTCGGCAACATCTTCGCCGACGGAACCAAGGCCTGGCACAACCCCTTCTCCTGGGAGATCTTCCGCCGCTACGGCGCCTTCCCGGCCGCTGAGGACCGCCACGTCACGGAATTCTTCCCCGAACGCTGGGCCGGCGGACAGTACTACGGCAAGACGCTGGGGGTGGACGCCTACTCGGTGCCCGAAATCCTGGACTGGGGCGAGAAACGCTACCAGTCCATGATCGCCCAAGCCGACGGTACCGAGCCCCTGGATGAGACAATCTTCGACCGCTCCAGCGGTGAACAGGAGCAACTGATTTCCATCATCCGCTCAGTGCTCACGGACTCACGGGAAATGTTCTCCTGCAACGTGCTCAATAACGGTTCCGTCCCCGGGCTGCCCGACGATGCGGCCCTGGAAATTCCCGGTGTCGCCACCGCCCGGGGCATCCGCCCGATTTCGGTACCCGACCTCTCGAGCCCGTTGACGGCAATACTGGCGCGCCGCCTTTCCTCGGTCTATCTCGCGGTGGAAGCCGCGATGACCGGTGACCGTGACCTTGTTGTCGAGGCGATGATCGCCGACGGCGCGGTCACCGACCCGGGCGCCGCGGCCAAGCTGACGGACGCGCTCATTGAAGCTCAGCTCCAGTACCTGCCGAGGTTCCAGTGACCGGGCCGCTGCGCAGCGCAGCCTGGTTCGCCGCCCCCGGTAAAACCGGAATCATGCACCGATCATGGATGCGGTCCGAGGGCCTGCCCGACGATTCGTTCGAAGGCCGTCCGGTGATCGGCATCGCCAACAGCTGGTCCGAGCTGACACCGTGCAACCTGCACTTCCGTGAGCTCGCCGAACATGTCAAACGCGGCATCTGGCAAGCCGGTGGCGTCCCCTTTGAGTTCCCCACCACCTCGGCCGGGGAATCCCTGATCCGGCCGAGCGCCATGATCCTGCGCAACCTGATCGCCATGGACCTCGAAGAGACCCTGCGCGCCAACCCGCTGGACGCCGTCGTCCTCTTGGCCGGATGTGACAAAACAACCCCGGCCTACCTGATGGGTGCAGCGAGCGTTGACCTGCCCACGCTGCTGATCACCGGCGGCCCCATGCTCAACGGGAAGTACCGCGGCACCGACATCGGTTCCGGAACCTCGATCTGGCGTTTCACCGAACAAGTCCGGGCCGGCCAGATGTCCGCTGCGGACCTTTCGGAAGCTGAATCCTGCATGGCGCGCAGCAACGGTCACTGCATGACCATGGGCACCGCATCAACCATGGCCATCCTCTCCGAAGTGCTGGGCATGCAACTGCCCGGCAGCGCCGACCTGCCCGCCAATGACTCACGCCGCAAGAAGCTCGCCCACCTGGCGGGCCGGCGCATCGTGGACATGGTTGCCGAGGATCTTCGCCCCTCCACGATCATGACCCGAACCGCGTTCGAGAACGCCATCCGCGCCAACGTCGCCATCGGCGGCTCCACCAACGCCGTCGTGCACTTGCTGGCCCTGGCCGGCCGGCTGGGCGTTGACCTGAAGCTGGACGACTTCGAAACCCTCGCCGCCGATGTTCCCACCCTGGTGGACCTCATGCCATCGGGGCGGTTCCTGATGGAAGACTTCTGCTATGCGGGCGGTCTCGGCGCACTCATCGAGCGGATGGGCACACTCCTGGACCGAGACGCCGTCACCGTTACGGGGGCAACGATCGGCGAAAACTACGCCGGTGCCCCAACGTACAACAACGAGGTTATCCGCGAACTCGACACCCCGGTCAAACCGGTCGGTTCGGGCATTGCCGTCCTACGCGGAAGCCTTGCCCCGGACGGGGCGGTGATCAAGCAGTCGGCCGCCTCGACCGAGCTCCTGGTGCACCGAGGCCGGGCCCGCGTGTGGGACCGCGTCGAGGACTACCTCGTCGAAGCCGAGAATCCCGACACCGATATTGACGCCGCCGACATCCTGGTCATCCGCTACGCGGGGCCGCGCGGATATCCCGGGATGCCCGAGATCGCCAACGTCGCCCTGCCCAAAAAGCTCCTACAGGAAGGCATTCGCGACATGGTCAGGATCTCGGACGCGCGCATGTCGGGAACCTCCTACGGGACCGTGATCCTGCATGTGGCGCCGGAGGCCGCCAACGGCGGCCCGCTGGCACTGGTCCGCGACGGCGACATCATCTCCTTGGACGTGCCGGCCCGACAGCTGGATCTGGAGGTCGGCGAGGAAGAACTTGCCGCCCGCCGGGCCGACTGGACGCCACCCGCCGTTGAAGGCACCGACCGGGGCTATCTCAAACTGTTCGTGGAACATGTCAACGGGGCGGACACCGGTGCTGACTTCGACTTCCTCATCGGTGGCAGCGGCGCCAAAGTGCCCCGGCAGGCGTTCTAAAGCCATGGACGGTCCAGTTCTCGTCGTCGGGGCGACGCGCATGCTGCGCCCCGCCGTCGACGAACTGGTCCGGGGCGGATCCACGGTCATTGCCGTGGCCCGATCCGCCGCTGACCTGCAAATCCTGGCCGCCGAGCATCCAGGGACCGTGACGGGTATTGCCGTCGATTATCGCGACGCCGACCGATTCCTGCGACTGCTCCAGTCCGTACACACCCCGGCATCTGCGGCGATCGTGTACATCCCCTCCGCGGAACCGGCGGCACTGTCCACCCTCAGATCCCTGGTCCGCGGACCTGTGGTGCAGGTGCTGACCAGCCACGTTGCCGATCCTGCCGGCGGAGAGCCGTTCACCTTCGAAAACCTTCCCCAGCCCCCCGGACAGCCCTGGTACCGGCTCGTTCTGGGATGGAGTAAGACAGGCGCCTGGCACTCACCCGACGAAATTTCGGCAGCAGCAGTCGCCGTGCTTAGACAGAAAAGAGACGGACAACTTGGTGAGCTGCGCCCATGGACCGACCGGCCCGAAGCGTGACCACAGATACCAGCAGCCACCACCACCATGCTCTGTGTATAGCCGGTCGCGTACTTGATGCGGGCCGATGAAAGGGAAGAGGGCCTCGTGCTGAAGATTCCCGTGATACGAGCGGGTTTGCCGCAGTGGCTGGCCCTGGCAGTGCTGACGCTACCGGTGCTGCTGATCGCCGTCGACTCGACAGTGCTCGGCTTTGCAGTCCCCGCCCTCACCGAGGCATTGCGACCATCGGGCGTCCAATTGCTGTGGATCGTCGATATCTACTCGTTCATGCTCGCCGGCTTGCTCGTGACAATGGGCACGCTGGGGGACAGGATCGGACGGCGCAGGCTATTGCTGATCGGTTCGGCGGGCTTCGGTGCCGCCTCCGCGCTCACGGCCTACTCCAGCTCACCCGAGATGCTGATTGCTGCACGGGCCGTGCTGGGGTGCGCCGGTGCCACCCTGATGCCCTCGACCCTCTCCATTCTGCGGCACCTCTTTCATAATGCCCGGCAGCGCCGGCTGGCGATCGCCATTTGGTCCGCCACGGCCTCCGGCGGGGCGGCACTGGGGCCCATCCTCGGGGGCTTCCTGCTTGAGCATTTCTGGTGGGGTTCGGTGTTCCTGATCAATGCACCCGTCATGGTGCTGATCCTGATTGCCGCACCACTACTCGTCCCGGAGTCCAAGGACCCACATCCGGGCAAGTACGATCTGCCCAGCGCGGCGTTGTCCCTGGCAGCCATCCTTCCGGTGATCTACGGGATTAAGATGCTGGCCGCAGACGGACCGGCCCCGATGCCGGCATTCTCACTGGTGGTTGGCCTGCTGCTCGGTGCGGCATTTATACGTCGACAAAAACGGTTGGCCGATCCGATGATCGACGTGCGCCTGTTCACCAACGCAACCTTTTCAGCCGGCGTGGTCATCAACTTGTTCTCAGTTTTTGCCCTGGTGGGTGTGTTCTTCGTGGTCACGCAATACCTGCAGCTCGTGCTGGGATTAGGTCCACTGGAGGCGGCGCTTTGGCTGATGCCGGCCATGGTGGCGGAAGCACTCAGTGCGCTGGCCGGGGTCTGGCTGGTTCGGCTGATGCCGCTCAACCGCGCCGTTTGTCTGGGACTCGTGCTGGCAGGAGCCGGCATCGGGCTGTCCACGCTAACAGCGTCTCACCCGTTCCCGGGCATAATATTTGTCGGATTCCTCCTGCTCGGACTGGGTTCCGGGCTGGCCTATGCACTCAGCAACGATGCGATTATTGCTGCCGTCAACCCAGAAAGGGCCGGAGCCGCCGCGGCCGTCTCCGAGACGGCCTACGAGCTCGGCGCAGCTTTGGGTGTCGCGATCCTGGGCACCGTGCTCAACACGGGTTACCGTTCCGGGTTTCTTCCAGGAGCAGGTGTCAGTACCGTGACGGCGAGTCAGGCCCGTGAAACCCTCGGCGCGGCCAGGGTCCTGGCCGAATCGCTTCCACTTGATCAGGCCACCCTGCTAATGGACGCCGGCCGGAGTGCGTTTCTCAACGGAATGTTCGCCGTTGGCCTAGTGGCAGTCACAATCCTGGGCGGGACGGCCATCTTCTCGCTCTTCTGGTTCAGAGAGAAGAACTGAACCCTGCGCATACAGGCTGCTATGGTGTACGGCAAAAACTTAGCGTGGTATTTGTTCCGTTTTCTAGCGACCCCCTTTTGTCGTCTTTCCCCGAAGGAGGACAGCTGGAAAGGTAACGGCAGCATGCCCTGAAGGGCTTGGAGGAGATCATTCGTCTGGCCAAGGCCTCCGGCACGCTGCGCCCAGGCTTCGACGTCGAGGATATCTCACTGCAGTTGCTGGCCCACGACGGAGTGCTCACCGGCACCGAGCCAAACACTTAAACTGCCTCGGAACGAATCATCGGCTGGCTGCTCGACGGCTGCCGGAACACCCCGACGCCGTAGTGACGCACCCTGAGTTGTTTGATGAACGAAAGCTCACGGCGCAGGATAGGGATCACCCGGGTGGACGTCCCTTCAAGCACCGGGTTCACAGATCTACGCTGAGCCTTCGAGGGCAGGGTCTTTGGACGAGACGTCTCATAACCCAGGCGAGGCAAAACGATGCAAAGTATGGGCGAGCGACACCGCAGGGAAGCTGATTACCACCCCGACCGGCCCTTGGCACCATTCAGTCTTCCGCGCCTTCCTCGTCGTCGTCGAGTCCGGTCGTGTCGGGATCACGCAGCGGGCGCAGGGTGCCGCCTGCTGGCTGCGTGGCGGTGAAGTTGTAGCGTCCGAGCAGGTTGAGGTTCTTGTGTTTGAGCGGGGAGAGCCGGGCCACGTCCTCATCGCGGATCTCGTGGCCCTCGGTGCGGAGCTGGGCGACTGCGGCGTCAATGTAGCGGGTCGTCCAGAGCACGACTGCGTTCAGGACCAGGCCGAGCGAGCCGAGTTGGTCCTCCATTCCGTCGCGGTATGCCTGGTGAATGGTGCCTTTCTTGCCGTGGCAGATCTCGCGGGCCAATTTGTGGCGGGATTCCTGCACGGTGAGTTGCTTGTGCATTTGCCGCCGGTAAGTGTCATCTGCGGGGTCAACGACGGCAAGTAGGTGCAGGGTCTTGGCGATCCGCCCGTACTCGGCGAACGACTGACCGAGCGGTGTGGGGCGGCCCTCGTGTCCGAACATCCGCAACAGGTCATAGGCGCGCACCTGGTTGGTGACCAGGGAGCCGGCGACCCGCAGCATGTCCGGCCAGGCGGTGAGCACCTTGTTCACATTCACTTTGTTGTTGCGCGCCAGTGCCTCCAGCGCTCCATAGCTCTCTGCCGGTTCGGCGCCTGGCATCTGCGCCTTCCAGAACCGTTGGTCTTCGAGGTCCTTGAAACGCGGGGAGAAGCGGTAGCCGAGCATCTTGAAAAGACCGAAGACCATGTCGGAGTAGGAAGCGTTGTCGGTGGCGACCATCTCGGGCTTCACCCCGCCGTCCAGGTTCAACAGGGCGTCCAGAATGAAAAGGGAGTCACGTGGGGTGCCGGGCACCACCATCTGCCCGAGGCCGGCCACCTGGTCGTTGATCGCGTTCAGCCAGGTGATGCCCTTCTGCTTAGCGAAGTACTTCGGGGAGGGCGCGGCGTTGATGGTGCGCACGGGAACGACGAAGCGCAGGCCGTCGACGGAGGCGAGCAGTCCCTTGCCCCAGAACTGCACGATGGGCACCTTCGCCTGGGCTTCGATCAGTGCGGCGTTCGCCGCGGCGATGGTGGTGGTGCGCAGGTAGTACTGGTCAACGTGGACCAGCCGGGAGCGGGTGAGTGCCTCATGGCTAGGGTTGATTACCGGGGTCATGCCGATGTTGCAGGCCTCCGAGACAAGCAGCGCGACGAGCGAGGTGCTCAGGTCTTTCATGCGGGTCCTGCCATCGCCCAGGTGCACGAAAGCGTCCAGGAACCCGGTCCAGGAGTTCACCTCGAAGAGCAGGTCCGGCAGGTCGATCTTCGGGAGCATCCTCTCCACCCGTCCGCGCAGCCAGGCCAGCGACTTCGGCTCCCCGAGCGCGTGAATCTTCTCCACATTCAGTTTCGCCCGTCCGTTTGGCTGCACCTCGATGCTGATCTTCGCGTCATCACCGGCTTCATCGAGGCGCTCGGCCATCTGCCTCCAGGTGGCATCCAGCACCTCGACGAGTTCCCGCAGGTGCTGCTCGGCATCCTCCTCCAGGCTCAGGCCGGCCAGGATGTCCTCTCGCACCGCCTCCCAACCCGTTCCCATGAGCAGGCGGGCGCGTGGGTCCGACCAGCGGTGCGAGGGCGAGGCGAAGATGTCCCGACGCTTCAGAGCGCGGAAGAGCTGTTCCAGGACACACACCACGTACGCGTCGCGGTCCACCGCACCCTCCGGCAGCTCGGCGTTCGCATACACCGCCTTGTGCCAATGCGGCGGCACGAGCTTGTCGTCGATCTCCCGGGGCAGCAGCGGCTTCTCGCCGACCTTCCGCCGCGAGAGTGCGGGCAGCTTCTTCACCCCGGCCAAGATGCGCACCCCGTCGGTCGCGGCCTCCAGCGCCGAGGTCTCACCCAACAGAGACAGGAACGGCCTGACGGTGTTGTAGCGCAGCGCCAGCGCCCCGCGCAGTGCACTTTGCGCCGAATCTCCGTCCTGAGGCACCAAAGTCACCACTGTGGCGGCCGCGCCCGACATCACCAACCGGGGCGCGATCTCCTCCAATGCCCGCCATAGCGCGGCCACATCCACCTCACCCCCGGCTTCCTCGATGGACTCCAGCTTCTCGATGAACACCTTCGCTGCCCTTGCCACGATCCGTGACGCCTTCTCCAGCTGCGGCAAGGTGGACAGGCGCTGCTTGTCCGTGGCGCGCTTCGCGGTGCTGATCAGCCTGGTCGCCATCAGGATCTCGAACAGGTCCAGGGCATCATCGATCGCCTTGGCCTCCAGCTGGCGCATCACCGCGGTGAGTATCGCCGTGCGCTTGGGCTCCGCGGTCCGCTCCAACTTCGGGGCCTTGGCGCCCAGCCCGTACCGAGCCAGCACCGAGAGCCGGTTCGGCGGTACCTGTTCCAGCTTCAGCCGACCCAGCCCGAAGGCGCCTATGTCCTCAACCCGCTGCAACGCACCCTTCATCGCGGTGCCGGTGCTCCGCGTGGGCGGTCGACGCATCCGCTCCAGTTCCGAGTACCGGGTACCCTCCGGTGTTTTCAGCGTGGCAACCAAGTTCCCCGGCAGTGCAGCATCCGCCCGCACGGCGGCCTTGGCAACCGTGGCGTGCAGCCGCTTCTCGGCGATGGTGCGAACCTCGGAAACCTGCCGGGCCAGCACGTTCACCCCGGGTAGCAGCACCCGATGCCGCCGCAGCCAACCCGCCGCGTGGTTGAACAACGCGACCGGTCCCTCGGCGTGCGTCCAAGCCCGCCCGTGCAGGAACGCCCTGAACATCCGCCCGTGGGCGGGATCCTCGTACTGATGGTAGCCGTACGCATCGCGGATCTCCCACGCGTGCTCGTACGCTGTCTTTGGCCGCTCGGTGTACTCCTTGAGGCAGGAGGGATCCTCAATCGCCAGCTGCGCCGCCAGATGCTCAACGACCGGCCACGGCACGGCCGAGGGGTCCTCCAGGAACAGCCCGATATACCGGACCGTACACATCTGCAAGGCAAAGCCCAGACGATTGTGGTCACCGCGCCGTTTCACGACCAGGTTCCGGTCCTCGTCGTCGAGGAAGAAGAAGCGCTCCAACTCGGGCCGCGTCGGTTCCTCGGCGAACCTTCCATAGGCCTCGGCCTGCTCATCAGTCAGAAATTCCACGGGCATGAGACTGACAATAGCCGCCCCACCAGTGATCGAGACTCTTCCGACGAAAATCTGCACGCAACTCCGTGCAACTTGGATCGCCTGAACTGAAAGATCAAGGTCAATTGGCTTAGCGCCAACCGCTGTACCGCTGGTCCCCAAGGTCGGAATCCCGGAGCAGGAGCGTCCCACTACCCAGGAACTGGGACGTCGGGTGGAACAACAGAAATGACAGCGCTTCGGGTCATTGATCCCGAAGGATGCGATTCTCGTGCGGTATTGCCCTTGTCGCCAGAAGTGTTACTACGAACAGCCCAAAGGTAAAGAACAGCCATACCGGAGCTGCCCCGATATCGTAGAAGGCTCCCTCCTTACTGCCCAGGGAGAGACGCAGGGCGCTTCCCACGATAGAAAGCGGGGCAAGGACGGCCGTGCCGATGACCAGCCGTCGAAGCTTCCGGCTCTGCTTCAACAACTGACCAGAGACCGCCATGGTGAAGGCCAGTGGGGTGGCCACAGCAAAGACAATGGATGCGATATAGCCTGTGATGTACAGCGAATCGAATTGCGGGAGTATGAGTCCTGCGATCACCGCCAGGCTGGCACAGGTTGCGGGCAGGCCCCGGGCAACGGAGGCTCTTGACCTATCGTTTGTCATCTCACTCATCCGAAAGTCCAAGTGTTGGCGGAGACTGCTACGTAGTAGGTAACTGCTACGGTCCTGCAAGCGGGTGCAGTGAATGAATTGTTTGCCATGTTGCAGCTCATAAACAGGTTGGTGTGAAGTCCTGCATCGCATTTGCTTCGTTCGACTTTTCGTTGCAAGGTCGGCATCCACATGATCTTTTCTAGGCATAAGTCGTGTCGTGCACATGAGTCCTTGAAGTTGGCGTTTCCAAAGGAGTCCGGTGACAGTGTGCAGTAATCATGAAGCTCTTTTGGGCTCATCTTCGGATTGTTTAATGTAGTTCGAAGGGATGGAGACCCCGGCCAGGCGCAATTGAGGTCCGCCGTCACCGGCGTTATCGCCCGGAATATTTAGGAGCATTTGATGGTAGTTGGCTGACACCTCAGCGTCCTCGCTGTGGCCATCCCTGAGGTACGCCGGGGCCAGGGTGATCGGATAGACGGTGGATGCGGTCACGGTGAATTCCTGAGTCACCGTGTCGCCGGCAACCGTGTAGGTGGACGGAATTTTGACCCCATTGGCGTCCATCGCAAAGGGTGCCGTGAGCTGACCGTACGGCCCCCCGTCTGCTGAAAGAACTACGAATTCTTGGGGTTCGCCGCCCTGGCTCTCTGCGACCACTCCGTCGCTCAAGCCCGTGATCGCGAACGAGTTTCCTTGATCTTGGTTCAGCACGATAACTGTATCTAGCAGTGGCCTAATGGCACTGTTATCAATTCGAATCGGAAGATTTGATTCGGACGAAGAATCCGTATTCGTCACACCAGAGGCCCCGGGGCTGAGCTTTGCGTCTGCGGCGTTGGCGGAAGTAACCGCACCCAATGTCATACTGCTGGCAACCAAAAGGATTGCGAGAATGCCGCCTAAATTGCTAAATTTCTTTCGATGATTCATCGTTCAAGCCCCCACTTGTATTCGGCCATTACTTTGGACCGAGTACGCCCGACGAAATTCGAGCGTCCTTCAATCTAACCTAGAAATGATGGCTACCCGTCAAATTGATCCCCGAGGGTCTCACGTGCGCCGCTGCTGGATCTTCCCCAGGGACTATGCCGCTAGGCCGTGATGTAGGGGTCTTGGTAGTCATGGACCGGATTTACACGATAGGCCGTCCCTGTACCCCCGAATCAGTGGCGGAGTCATCGTCGTGGACTTATGGCAGGCTTGTCCCGTGTTCTTCAAACGAAAGAAGTCCTCCGCACCAGGTGTGGAAGCTCAGGAGCAGTTGTCGCCGGCTGTCCTGGCCAAGCGGACATTGGGCGTTGATTCCGCGGAGCAGGCCGCCCAATATCCCGCCCTGTTCGTGCAGTAGCAGAACGGTGATCTCCGGCCTGCTGCCATCACTCTTGCCTTTGATCCCGAGGCTCGTGGCGGACGAGACCGGATGTTTTCCTCGCCACAATTTGTGGGGGCATGGGTTGATGAAGCGTGCGGGGCCCGCGAACCTGCCGTGGACAGGTGGGAACAAGGGTTGTTCTATCCGACCTGGGAACAGCTGTGCAAACTAGCGGCCCTCACTCAAACATCCCTGGACACGCTCCTGAACGGTCCCGTTCCCCCTAATTTTTTGGATGGATGCTCGCAAGTACCCACGGCCTTCGCCCTGCGTCAAAGCTTCTATCCCTGCATTGTGGCCGCTACCGTCAGCGCGCACCCCCACCAGGCCCCTTTAGAAGACATGACGCGAGCTCTCAGGCAGGCGATCTCTGCCATTCTTCAATCCATCGAAGACGAAACGGATCCGCTGACCCTGTTTCTCCGCGAGGTGCAAACAGGGTCAAACCCCGGCGAACAGGACAATTCTTGATGCTAAGAGGTCGACAAATCTTGCAACCCATTGACGCGGCCATGAGGTATGGGACTTGAAGTAAGGCAACTGAACCGCTGATCTCCTCGATAGTGGCCTATCGTGTAAATCCGGTCCATTACTACCAAACCCCGTGTTTCCACGACTCCCCGGCAACTTTCATTCGGGGGGATGTCGGCGGGGGAGTGTATCAGTTCCAAGGAGGTGGAGGGGTCACTTTTAGCGTAGTGCTGACCAGTCAACATGGATATTGGCGTGTTCGATTTCTCGTGCAAGGGTGTGCTTCCAGGCTCCGGCCGCATCCAATGACGTGTAGACAAGACCCGTCACGTCCCCGGGTACTTCTACACCTTCGTCCATGAGCACTGCCACATGTGATCGACCCAGGGCGCCCATGAAGAATCCCATTTCAAAGACGACGTTCTGGCGCCCCCGTCCATTTAGATCCTCCTCCGTCTTGGCCCTGCCGAGGTCATCAGCGGTCAGGAGAACGACGGCAAACCCTGTGCCTGCGGCACTCGTCTCTAGTTTCTCCATCAGGAGCGCACCCTTGTTAGGTTGCTCGTGGAGGATGACGGGTTCACTGCCTGTCAGAGCCGTCAGGAAGCGTGCCAGCTCGTGCTTCTTGCCATCGTCATGGCCATGAACGATGAAGATGCGACCAGGGGTCTCAACGGTGCCTTTGTCGGCTACATCGATGAGTTCTTCAACCTCCGCCGTAAGCTCCGCCTGCTGAGATTCTGCCCTAATCCTCAACTCATTCTGGGCCGCGCGAAGGATCGAAAGCGCCTTATCAATACCAGCCTGCCTGCGTTCAAAGAACGCGCCGCCGGCCCCGGAGCTTGGCCTGAATTGAGTAAGAGTAAATTTCATGTGCAAGGGAGAGCCGTTCCCCATGACCGTACGGAGCACCATTTCAGTGCCTTCCCTCCAGTCTTCGAAGCCTGAAACAAGGTTCTTATTGGCGGTATCGATCTGCTTCTGTAAGAGCTCTAACTTTCGAGATAAATCCATTGGATGAGACTATCCAACTTCCTTGAAGCTCCTGGCCGTGGCCGTTGTCAGGGGGAAGGCCTACACTCAATTAGTAGAACTTTATTTCTAGTAATTGGTGTGTCATGGCTCATGTTTCTTATATTTGTTTAGTAGACTTTGCGGCCCCTGCCGTGCACCCGCTACTTGCCCCCGTCTCCGTGGCTGCCGGGTACCCGTCGCCGGCTCAGGACTACTTTGACGGTCGGATCAACCTGAATGATCACCTGATCAAGGATGTGACGAGTACGTACATCATCCGTGTGTCGGGTCATTCCATGGAGGGTGCCGGCATTAGTGATGGGGACGAGTTGATCGTTAACCGGGCCCTGGAACACATCGAGAGCGGCACTATTGAGCAAACGGAAGTAGTGGCCACCGACTACCACGAAGGCCTAGACGCCATGCGTCGCACCCTGCCCGAAGGCGTAAGGCTCTTGAGCGTGAGAATCGAGCGATAATGCCGGAAAGCCACTTGTCGGGATTTCGTGGCAGCCTGGTAATTTCCCTGTGAGCACCTAAAAAAGTTCTGGACACCCACGTTCAACGCGGGTGTCCAGAACTTTGAATCATGAACGGTTTAGTAGATCGTGAAGGATGTTCCGGTTACGGGGCCGTTGAATACAACGAGCTGCTTGGGAGACGCTTTCACGTAGCAAGTAGCGGTCGAGCAGGCGGAGACATAGCGGGTCTGGGAGCCGTAGCTGCTTCGCCCGGGCCAGTTTCCTGTTGCCGTGCCGCTGCCAACGGCCGTGAAGCCGTAGTCAACGTACGGGACGCCGGTGCCGTAGTAGCAACCCGTGACGCCAGCGCAGTTGGTCTTAACGCCGACGGCAAAGATCTGCACGGAGGAAATCGGGGCAACCTTTTCGATTTCACCGGACTGTGCATCGACGGTGATGGTCAAGGGGTCTCCGGCGGCGACCGCGGCCTTTTCCTTCGGGGTGAGCTTTCCGCTCACGGAGTCCAGGCTGGGAACGTTCGTCGGCGCCGGCGAGGGAGTCACCTGGATAGTGGTTGGTGCGGGAGCTGTGGTTGCGGCGTTCGCGGCAGGTGCAGCAAATACGGTGGCGGCCAAAATCGAAATTCCGGCCAGGGCGAGGGTGCGCCTCATTGTGTTCTTCATCTTTACCCCAAGTTTGACGATCAAAGTCCGGATCGAACGATTGGACAAATTAATCCTAACCATGGATTTATTCAAGTTCGGTAGCAACACCCGCTTGCCCAAAGCCAAGCAGGTGTTGCTACCGAACTTGACGGAATTCATTCAGGGGAAAGTGCCTCGCTTGGGGGACCCTGTGGAGTCGTGAGCCTATGACGCCTCTCGCGTGGGTTGTCTGGCTGTGGTCAGGGAGTGAGACGGTTGCGCTGATTGTCAGAGTGTCCGTGTAATGTCGATAGTGAAGTGGTCAATTATCCCCCAGGAGTTGGCCATTTCGTCATTTAACAACCGTGCTCTTTTGCCGGCTGCGGGCAAGTTTCCCATGGACCAAGCCTGCCGCTGCCGAGCCGCCGGCCGCTGTGGTCAGGTTCTTTTCAGCCGATGACGACGCATATGGGGGAGTGGGGCCAAGTTCGCCAGGCAGAGGAACCCATAGCTCAGGGGTGAGGTCACAGGCGCAAGGGGATTTACGTCGAGGTACTATCCGTTCTCACACCACACCCACCTAGCGCCGCGCACGTCAGAAACGACATCAAAACTGCTCAAGAATTGTTAACAAATTCCTTGAAATGTAGGGCAAAAACCCTTGTCTATCCCTATGAATAATTGATAGAATAGGGGTATAGCAACAGCCGAACATAACCAGTATTGATACGCAACGCAGGAGCTGATTCCCATGACGATTACCATCTACATGAAGCCCGCAGGATGCTTTGGTTGTGACAAGACTAAGGCGCTGTTCACAGCTCAAGGTGTTCCGTTCGTGGAAGTCGACATCACCACCAATGAGGCAGCGCTGGAGTACATCACTGAAGAGCTCCAGTACGCCCAAGCCCCGGTGGTTGTGTACGAAATTGACGGCAGTATCGATCACTGGTCAGGGTTGAACCCGCCCCGTATCAACCAGGTCATTGCCCTCGAAGCGACCCAGCACCTTTCCCTGTAGAACACCCCATATCCCCAGCGCGTTAGCTAACGAAAGAGGACTCTCATGGCCGGCGAAACCACCATTACCGTCATTGGTAATCTCACCAGCGACCCCGAACTCCGCTTCACGCCTGTTTCCCGTGAGTTCGGGAATTCTGAAGGGTCCTCCGTCTTGAACCCAAGGTTGGATGAGCGTTAGTCCTGGCGGGAGGCGGCCGAGAACGTGGCCGAGTCCCTGACCAAGGGCACCCGCGTCATTGTCAGCGGCCGGCTCAAGTCCCGGACCTACGACACGAAGGAAGGCGAAAAGCGCACAGTTATGGAGCTGGAGGTCGATGAGATCGGACCCTCGCTGCGGTACTCGAATGCCAAGATCAACCGCACCCAACGCGCCAACAACCAGGGACCCGGCGCAGCGCCGGCCAACCAAGGCAACCAAGGCGGTGGCTATGCGGGGCAGTCCAACCAGGGCGGCCAGTCACGACCGGGCCAGGCGGCATCATCCTTCCCCCCGGCGAACGACCCGTGGGCCGTTCCCAGCGGCCAGGGCGATGACGGGTGGGGGAGCGGCCCCACCTCAGACGAACCCCCGTTCTAAGCTCTGTCCTCGTGTCGGGGCCGGCCTGTACGCTAGCCCCGACATGCAACCCCGTCGGACCCCGCACCTGATGTTTGAAATGAGATGACTATGCACGACGAACACTTCGAAGACCTCCGCGCTTGGGCCAAGGGCAGTTATACCGCCGAGGCGGCTACGGAGTTGTTGATCCGCGCTTTTGAGGGACGCTTCGCTGCACCGGGCAACTCCTGGATCCACAAGAGTGAGACATCAGGAAAACACTGGATCCGCTTCGGAGAGATCCCTGAGCACGTTGATGTACTTTCCGGGGGTGAAAGTCGGTTCCTGAGACTTGTTGCCTCCATTGCTGCCGTTGAGGTCAGCGTGGACTTGGGCGAGGTTCTTCCCGGGCTTGATCGCCGGGTCCTCGAGCTGGTGCTGGCGGCGGTAGCTCACGCTGGCGGCAGCCATGAACATTCCGGCTTCATCACCAACGCGGATGGCTCCCCAACCATTGAGCGGCTATCCACCCTGTACCCGTGGCCCAATGAAGGATAGGCGCCCGCCGAGCTTTAGCCTGACCCTGCCGGCAGAGACGGCAGACCAGGTGCGGGCCGCGCAGCAAGCCGCCGGCGCCCAGGAGGGGTACGCCTCCGTCAACGAGCTCCTGACGGCGGCGGTCAATCGCGAGTTGCGCCGGCTACAGCGCAAACACAACGGCGGTAAGCCCTGGGAGGGGACCCCCGCCGGGGTCCTACGACCGGGACGACGGACTCAGGAAGAAACCCGCGGCAGTGGGGAGTGATCGCGTGGACACGTTAACGCTCTACCTCGCTGACCTGTCCAAACTGTGGTCGGTGTTCGTTTTGGTGCTGGTGGCTCTAGCCGTCCTGGCAGCCTTGCTGATGTTGCCCATCACCTACATTAAGGCTCCATCCCGGATACTGAAACGAATCGAGGGAGAGACCTGCCACCATTTCATTGCCAGCAAGTACCTTCCAGCGGACTCAACAAGCGGGGAGGCTCTCGTATCCCTGGCGGTGCAGCCTGCACATTTCACAAGTTCTGGTTGTTGGCCCCATCCGGCCCTGTACCTCTACTTGGGGCACAAGGACCGGGGAAGCAAGCTCAATGGGCGACTAGGTGACCGCAACGACCGTGGTGCGCCGCAGACGCTTGTCTCCATCAGAGGCTCCGATCTGCTGGCGGGGATTGATCGGGGCAAAATTAGGTGGCGTCGGCGCGATGATGCTTTGGCTTTGATAGGTAGTGGCTATCGGGGTCCCGCTCATCTTATTCATGGCGTGGATCATACTGAGGTCCGATCACAACGAGCCTCACCCTTCGACTTTCATTAGCTGTCACATCCCGCCGCTGATATGCAAGAACGTCGCATCAGACCAGAGGCCAGAGAGCTCATCCGTGGCGATCGAATGAATGACGACTCGTCAACCTAGGTTGACGTAGTATTAATTATTGGCGTCGAACCCACGGTAGAGGTAGCTAGTAGAACGCTCATTTTTGGACCGCATCGAGTCCGAGATTTGTCGAGGGACAATTCGCTCCCCTGAGGATGAGGAACGCGCCCAGCTAGAACGTGGACTGGATCAGGGCGTGCCAGCCTCTGGCAGCAGGTCGCGTCGGCTCAGTGATGAGGCGGAGCAGCGACCCAACTAGTATTTATCCACTTTGTGCTGACCATTTCGGGAATAGATGAGTTTCCATGCATGCTCGCTTGCCGTCCAGGCGTTATCGCGAGCCGTAGTCTCAGAAGCCCAGGTTAGTGCCGATTCCAGCCATTCATCACGGAGCTGCGCTCCTATTTCTTTTGACAGTTCTGTGGGTACGGAGTTCATTGTCATGGACAGGAGGCGGCCACCTTTTTCACGCAGATGCATAAAGTTACTGGCCATGTCGGCCTGACAATGCAGCGTGAGCACGTACAAGTCGACTCCCTTTACCTGGTCGCCGCGCCTCAGTGACAGGGAATCTAGCTGGACGTCCTTACGCTCCAGAGCTTCCTGAATCTCATCCCGTCCTGACGGATACGACCACCCTCGTGGCAACTTGTCCTTGTAGTAACTGTTCCAGGACTCCATAAATCCCTCTCATTGAATGCCACTCTCTCGTATCACTTCAACACGCCCGCTGCCAGTTCAAAAGCTTTTGCGATACACAACGTTGTGCGATACAATTAGAGTATGGCAATCACCTTCGCGGCATCGGCAGACAAGCATGGCGTACCGCGCGAGGATGCGATGCACGCCATGGCGAATGCCTACTACTCTGAGGTTGAGTTTGATGAGCCGCGGGTGCCTGGTCGTAGCAAGCCCACGTTGTTCGTCGGGCCGCCCCGCCAGCTTGGCGGGCCATTGTTGGAAGTCATGGTTGAGATCACGCCGCCAAGGGACATGTTCATCTTCCATGTGATGGAAGCTCGCCCGAAGATTCTTGAAAGGATGAATAGTGATGACTAAGAAAGATGCTCTGGCGCTGAGCGCCGACGACCAGGCCCGCTACGATTCGATGGCGGATTGGGCTGAAGATGCGATGCCCTTTGCGGCCGGAACGGCCACGGTTCGTCGCGGATCGGAGGCTGCCGCTCACGGGCGGGCGGCCCTGCTTGAGGCCGGGATGGATCCGGCGGAGCTTGACCGCCTTATTGGTGGACGTCCCAGTGTGGACCCGGATGCCAAGCCGGGCAAGCACTCTCCGCAGATCAACGTGCGAGTTTCTGCTGACATGAAGCAGCAGATCAAGGCACTTGCTGCGGAGCGAGATGTCCGGCCGAGCGATATGACCAGGGAAGTGCTGGAAGCCGGCTTGCGTGAACTGCAGCGCTCCCACCATGGCGCCGCGCGCCGGGTCAAGCACCCGGCCTGATGGACGTAATGGCCGAGTCACACGATCGGTTTTGGTCCAAGGTCCTCAAAGGCCCGGGCCCGGAAGCGCACTGGGTCTGGACGGCAGCCGTCGCTGATGACGGGTACGGCCGGTATTTCCTGCGCCAGGACGGGCGGGATACCTCCGTACGGCCCCACCGCTACGCTTACGAGCTGGCCACCGGGGTCCCGCTGCGCGAGGGCGAAGTGTTGCGCCAGGTGTGCAATATTCCTATCTGTGTGCGCCCGGATCCCCGGCACCTGATAGCCGGCACGCAGCGGGAGAACATGCTGGATCGTGCCTGGGATGGCCGGCACGCCAACGGCGCCACCTGGCGGTGGCGCGGCGTTGGACGAGAACTCTTTGCCGCCCGCTCCCGCGCCCTCCGGGACGCAGCCCTGGCACACGGCTGGGACCCCGCCATACTAGGCCCGCTCAGGAGGGGCATCGACCCGGAAGCACCCACACTTTTCTAAGAGATTTTCCCGTGCGAAGGAAAAAATTGCAGGGTCGGCCATTCGGCCGGCCCTGCTATTCCTACTCTGACGTAGGCTGACATCAGAGAACCCTGCCGGGCGTCCCGCTATGGCCCCGGCAGGGCTTTTCCATGCCCAGGCCACAACGCCCCGGCAATGGCGCCAGGGCATTGGTGGTGGTGTGGATCCGCTCTGGCCGGCAGTTTCATAAGTGGCCTGGTGCTCACGAGCTCGCACCAAGCTAAAGGGCGGTCGCTGCGCGCCCGACTGTGGGTGTTCGGTCCAGGCTCCGCAAGCTCCGCCCGGCCCGAACCCCTGCTTTTGAAAACGCTGCGCGTTTTTTGGTTGCTGTCCTTCGGATTCTACGTGTCCGCTCCACCCCGTCTAGCCCCTCCTTCGTCGGGGCCTGCGCCAGGGAAAACATGTTCCGGCGCTCCTGCGTCGCTTATTTCCTCCACACGTTTTCTCAGTCTTGCCCTTACGGGTAGACAGGGCTCCGTCGGCCACAGCTACGCAAGCTTCGCCAGCAACCAAAAAACAACGGGGAAAAGAGAAAAGCAGCTGGCCGGGTCACACCGCTCTCTCACCCCACCCTTCGCACAAGGAACAAACAACTATGAGCCTTACAACGCTGACGCCAGTAGCGACGCAGGACACCAAGGAAGTCATCACCCACGGCCAGATGCTGGGCGATTACCGGGAGGGCACCGGGTACGACTGGATGGAAGAAATCGAGGAAGAGGGCTGGGCCGTCATCCCCAACTGGGGCATTGACGGCTGGGACTTGGGCCAATGGCCCTACGTCATGGTCGCAGGCACCCGCACAGCGGACGGGAAAGGCCCGCTGTGGGGCATGGCCACCTACTGCGAGGGCGACGTCAAAACGACCTGGTACCGGAACCAGAAAGCCCACTGGGTCGCCGTCACCGAGCAAGCTCACTTCTCCTGGTCCATGGGACAAGCCACCGGCCCGAAAGACCTCCCGGCCAAGCTCGAAGACATCCCCGCCCAGTACGCCCAGCCGTACCCCGGCTGGCTGAGCTAGCCCAAGAAATGCTGTGGTGGCCCTCCCAAAAGCGGGGAGGGCTACCACAGCCCCCGCCACACATCCCGGGAGAAGGAGCCGTCATAATCAGTTTCATAAAGGAACACTGCCGTGGCCACAGGCACCGTTAAATGCTTCAACGCAGAGAAGGGCTTTGGCTTCATCGCCGCCGATGACGGGTCGCAAGACGTATTCGCGCACCACACGGCCATCGCCAGCGGCGGGTTCCCCACCCTGGAAGAGAACCAGAAAGTCCAATTCAACCTCGTCCAAGGCCCCAAAGGCCCCCAGACTGAAAACGTTCGCCCTCTGTGACCGCTCACGTCCATTGCGGCCAATCGAACCACTCCATCCGCTGCATAGTCTAGGGCTCAAGAACCAGGCCAGGCCTGGTTCTTGAGCCCTAGACTGTGTCGGTTTGGAAGACACGATCGCTCAGGTCGTTGCGGGGAATGCGTAACTGTCACTCGTTACCGTTGACGGTACCGTACAGTACGTAGAAGCCTCGCTCGGCGCTCGGACCGTCGGCGGCGAGGGCAAGCGCGCCGAATAACGGCCATCCCAGGCGGCCCCTTCGGTCCAAGCACCTTGAGTTCCATCAGTTCTTCTGCCGTCAGCCCTGTCAGCACCTTATTGATTTCAGCCATGAAACACTTCCCCCACTTGTGCAGGCTCATGTCCGCCTGAGTCCACGGGCTTGAGCATGGTGGCCGGTGTCGCAAGAATACGGGGATCACTTCCCACCAGTGGTACTTGGCGGTCTGGGACTGGCTTGGACCAGATATAGAGGTTGGCAATATCCTTGTGGCTGGGGCACTGCAGAATACAACTTTCCATTTTCTGGAGGACCACACCAGGGTCGTGAAATACTGGTGCTAGTGCTATATCCCGGCCAGAGTGGCTGGGGATAGGGCCAGCGCCAGCTCTTCCTCACCGAGCAGCTCACGTTCACGCACGATGCTGACGATGCCACGGCCTGTAGTCAATGCCTCCTTGACCAGTGCTGCGGAGACGGCGTATCCCAGCAGTGGGGTCAGCCCTGTCACGACCCCTAGTGACTCGTCCATGCGCCGGCGCAACACCGGTTCGTTTGCTGTGATGCCGTCCACGCAGCGTGAGCGCATTGTATCACAGGCGTTGGTGAGCCATTCCAGCACCTCAAGCAGTGTCTGCGCCATCATGGGTTCGAACGCGTTGAGTTGCAGCTGGCCTGCCTCCACGGCCATCGTCACGGCCGCGTCGGCGCCGACCACCCGGTAGGCGACCTGGCTGACCATCTCGGGGATCACCGGATTCACTTTGCCTGGCATGATCGAGGACCCGGCCTGGACCGGTGGCAGGATGAGCTCGCCGAACCCGGCTTGCGGTCCGGAAGACAGTAATCTCAGGTCGTTGCAGATCTTTGAAAGCTTCACTGCTGCCCGTTTCAGGATGCCGGAGACCAGCAGGAATACCCCCGCGTCGGATGTCGCCTCGATCAGGTTCGTGGCACTAACCAGGTCTAGGCCGGTAATTTCACGCATTTCACGGACCACTTCGGCACGGTAGCCGGTCGGTGCGGTGATGCCAGTGCCAATCGCTGTGGCCCCGAGATTGATTTCCCGCAGGTGGGGCAATAGTTCCCGCAGCCGCTGGGTGTCTTCGGCCAGGGTATCGGCGAACGCCGTGAACTCCTGGCCCAGTGTCATGGGCACAGCGTCCTGCAACTGGGTCCGTCCCACTTTCAGGATTCCGGAGAACTCTGCACCCTTGGTCCGAAACGCCATGCCCAGCTCCGCGTGGGCGGTGCACAGCGTCTCGATGGCGCGGTGCAAGGCCAGCTTGATCGCCGTCGGATAGGTGTCGTTCGTGCTCTGGGACCGGTTCACGTGGTCGATCGGGTTCAATTGCGCGTAGTCGCCCAAACTGTGGCCGAGCAGTTCTAGCGCTCGGTTGGCGATGACCTCGTTCGCGTTCATATTCGTGCTGGTCCCGGCGCCGCCTTGGATGCAGTCGACGGCGAAAGCGCTGTCGAATCCACCGGCCATGACCTGTTTGCAGGCTTCCTGGATGGCAGCTGCGCGTTCGGTGTCCAGTAGTCCCAGGGTTTCGTTGCTGCGAGCCGCGGCCAGCTTGATGGCCCCGAACGCCCACACCACCTCTCGCAGTGACCCCACCGGATGACCGCTGATCGGAAAATTCTCCATCGCACGGAGTGTGGAAATACCCCAGTACACGTCGGCAGGGATTTCCCGGCTCCCTAGCGAATCTGTCTCAAGCCGGCTTTTCGTGATCATGGTGAGTGTTCCTGGGGTGTAGTGGTGTAGTCCAAGGCCGTGAGGGCCAGGGCGGCGGCGCCGTCGTGGATCGCCTGGTTGGCGGCCGCGCCAACACAGTGTGCGGCAAAGTCGGGCTGGTGGTTGCTTGCGGGAAAGCATCCGAGCCCGATGTAGGGGTGGATGGCCGGGACGAGCTGGGAGACGTTGCCCATGTCTGTGGACGCCCGATTCATGGTCGCCTGCTCGGCCGGGGCATCGAAGCGTCGGCCCAGCGACTGGGCGTGCGCCTTGTAGAGTCCCAACGCCCGTTCATCGGTGTGGAACTCCGAATATGGTTCCGATTCGGGGGTGATGGCCAGTTCGGCACCGGTTGCCAGAGCCCCCGCTTCAAAGCAGCGACGCACCAGTTCATCGAGGGGGCCGAGTTCAGCCAGTGTTTCGGCGCGCACATACCAGCGGCCCTCGGTATGCTCGGGGATCGCGTTCGGGGCCTGTCCGCCGCGTGTTTGGATGCCGTGTACTCGGGTGCTGGCCGCCAGTTGTTGACGCAAAAGGCCCAACGCCACCTGGGCGATGATGAACGCATCGTTCGCGTTGACGCCCCGGTCCGGATAGGCGGCGGCGTGCGCCGATTTGCCCCGGTACTCGACGTGGTGGTGGGCGACGGCGAAGGGGCGGGCCTCCGCGGAATCCACCGGGCCAGGGTGCACCATCATGGCCAGATTAAGTCCGGCGAATGCACCCCGCTTGATCAGCTCGATTTTGCCGCCGCCACCCTCCTCGGCCGGGGTACCGTACAGCTCAATGGTCAAGTCACGTTCGGCGGCAAACGATGAGAGGATGATGGCGGCGCCGACGGAGGTGGCGGCGATGATGTTGTGGCCGCAGGCGTGGCCCAGGCCAGGTAGGGCGTCATACTCGGCCATGAGCCCGATACGCTGGCTTCCGCTGCCAAACGTCGCGCGCACAGCCGTGTCGAAACCGAGATAGCCACGGTCAACGGTGAAACCATGCTTTTCGAGAAGCTCGGCCGTCCACGCACTGGCTTGGTGTTCGGCCCAGCCGAGCTCTGGGGTGGCGTGCAGCCGTTCGGAAAAGTCGATGAGCGAAGGCATCTCGGCGGCGACGGAGGCGAGCACCAGCGTCCGGGTCTTGGCGCTGTTCACAGCAGCTGCGTCCGTGGAAATGTCAGCGGTCATCGCCGGGCACCCCATAGCCCACCGAAACGGCCGGATCCAGGCCGCGCACCACGTAGGCATCGCGCTGGGGCAACCACACGCCCAGCAGCTCGCCAAGGGCGTCGATAGGGTCGTCGTGCCAGTCCACGCGCAGGTCCGTGTCCGGCCAGCCATGACCGGAGGTCACCGACAATCCGGCCGAATGTAGGGGCCCAGACTCGCCTCCGGCCACTAGCCCCGCGCGTAGTGCCGCCAGGAGCCGGACCTCAAGTTCACCGGTGGTGGCAGTGAACGCGTCACACATTTCCTGGGGGACACTGTCGTTCGCCAACATGTTTCCCGCGGCCACGGAACCATCCCCATAGCCTTCCCCTAGGGTGCCGAGCGTGTGTGCACCGCTGAACACAGCCGATGTCCCGGCGATGTCGAGGACGATGATCTGGCGGTACTCGATGTCCGGCGTCTGTGCGGTCAGCCGCGCCAACGCCTCCGCGGCTGGCACGCCGGCTTCCAAGGCATCGAGCAGCGTCGTACCTAGGCGCGGGTCGGTGATGTTTTGCGAGCTGACCACGCCGGCACGGTCGCGCAGATGTGCGCAACGGGCAGCCACAGCGGGCGAGGAGGAGGTGACGGCGATCCCATACCGGCCCCCGCCGTCGGTGCCGGCAATGCTGAAAGTCATCTCCGGTCTCCTGCCAGGACGGCGGTGGCGTCGATCTCCACGAGCCATTCGGGCCGGGCCAGCGCGCTGACCACGATCCCGGTGGAGACCGGAAATACACCTTTGAGCCAGCGGCCCATGGTGCGGTAGACCGTTTCCCGGTAGCGCGGGTCGATCAGGTACACGGTGACTTTCACAATGTCCTCCAGCGTCCCGCCGGCTTCTTCCAACAACATCTTGATGTTCGCCATGGCCTTCTCGGCCTGGACCTCGACGTCGCCAATGCCCACCGACTCACGGGTGTCCAAATCCTGCCCGATCTGCCCGCGCAAATAGACCACGCCGTTGGCGACGACCGCCTGGCACAGGTCATTGTCCAGGTTCTGCTCCGGATAGGTTTCCTTGGTATTGAACGGACGGATGCGCGTGTGTGTCGACATCAGAATGCTCCCATCGCCGCAAGGGCTGTTTGCTCGTTTTGGGCAAGGTAACTTTGCTGAATCGCGATCTGGTCCGCGACATACTTGGCGTCGTGCCACACGCCCCAGATGAAACTCGATCCGCGGCGTGACTGCCACGGCAGGCCGAGGAAGTAGACTCCGGCCTCGGGCGATACGCCGCGTTGCTGCCGCGGCTTGCCGAACTCATCGAACGCGTCGACCTGCAACCAGCTGTAGTCGAGGGCGAAGCCGGTGGCCCAGACGATCGTGGCGACCCCCGCGTTGGTGAGGTCGAGCTCGAGGATTGGGTGGGTGACGTTTTCGGGATCGGGGCGCAGAGTGCGCGCATCAGGCTCTTCGGGCAGGTCCAGGCCGTTGCGCTGGATGTAGGCATCGGCTTCGTCCAGCACCTCTAGATAGTGGGCGTCGCCGTTCGCGATGTTCTTGCGAAGATCTTGGGCAAAGTGCATGGTCCCGTTGGCGAACGATTCGGTCCGGCCCACGAGCTCGATGCCATTCTCCGCGAGAGCCCGGAAGTCCACGGTATGGCCGCCGTCCGCTCCACTCACCGCGATCGTGACGTGCTCCGCACCCAGGGGGGGCGTGGAGGCATCCCACATACCGAGCACTCCGAGCCACCAGCAAAAGTCCCGTCCGCGGTAACTGCGGGGGGGCCTGTCATGCGGCCCGACCGAGAGGAAGACTTGCCGGCCCGACCTCTGAATTTCCGCAGCAATCTGTACGCCCGAGGACCCCGCCCCAACAACGAGAACGGCACCTTCAGGTAGTTGTCCCGGGTTGCGGTAGGAACTTGAGTGGATCTGCACGAGCTCGGCAGCGTCGGGAACGACGGCTGGAATCACCGGTCGTTGGAACGGCCCCGTCGCGGCAACCACGTAGCGTGCATTGAAGTCTCCGTCCGATGTCTGAACGTGAAAGCCGGGTGCACCCGCGTTTCTACGTACAGAGGTCACCTCGACACCGCAGCGGATCGGCGCATCGATCTTCTCCGCATAGGAGACGAAGTAATCCGCGACCTGCTCCTTTGACGCAAAAGCCCCCGGCTCGAGTCCGTCAAATTCCAGGCCAGGAAAGCGGTCATGCCAGACCGGGCCATTCGCTACCAGGGAGTCCCACCGCATTGAGCGCCAACGCTCGGCGATGCGGTGACGCTCCAGAACGAGATGCGGTATGCCGCGGTCGCTCAGGTGTTCACTCATCGCGACTCCGGCCTGTCCTGCACCTACGACCAGGACCTCAACCTCTTGCCTTGACATATCAATCTCCTAATCCTTGGGCAATTGCCACAACGCGAGTTGACGCGCACGACTGCAAAAGAGCATGCACGTTGCCAGTCCCGTCCACGGCAACCATCGGCCGGAGTGTTTTCGTAACGGCCGCCGCGGCCCTTTGTGTGACGGCCATTTCATTCTCACCCCACAAACCTTCATCTGCATAGCGCATAAAATCGCTCAAACGCATCAGAAATTCTGATTTCGGGGGTTAGGATTGCTTCATGGATGTCACCCTCACCCAACTGCGCTACTTTGTCGAGGCAGCCCGGCGCCTGTCCATGACCGGGGCCGCCGAGCGGCTCAACGTTGCGCAGTCGGCCGTCTCCGCCGCCGTGTCCGCGCTGGAACGCCAGATCGGCTCCCAGTTCTTCATCCGCCAACGTTCCAAGGGGCTGGTGCTCACGCCGGCCGGAGAGCTGTTCCTGCGGGACGCGCAGGCCGTGCTGGCGCACCTGGAAGAGGCCCTGGACCATGCCCGAGGCGAGCAGCGCAGCGTCGAGGGGCGAGTGCGTCTGGCCTGCTTCAGCACCCTGGCACCGTTCTTGCTCCCAGGGATCCTAGGGCGACTGCGCGCAGAGCATCCGCGGCTCGAGCTTGAGGTCACCGAAGCCGATGCCGCAGGCTGTTCCGCGGCTTTGCTTAGCGGGCAGACCGACTTGGCCCTGTGCTATGACCTGGGACTTCCAGACGGGATCGCTTGCACCGCCGTCGACACCGCCCGTCCCTATCTGGCGTTGCCTCCCGGGCACAAACTGGCAACGCGGAAAGAGATTGCACTTTCTGAACTGCGCGATGAACCGTTCGTGTTACTGGACCTGCCACATAGCCGCGAGCTCATGCTCTCCATTCTCCGGGGGGCGGGACTGGAGCCTGACGTGCGGTTCCGCTCGGCAAGCTACGAGACCGTGCGCACTTTCGTGGCCAACGGTCACGGCTATTCGATCCTGCACCAGCGCCCGCACCACGGGCTGACGTACGACGGCGGGCGGGTCGCCACGGTCGCCATAATGGATCAGGTGCCCGAGCTCCGAACCGTTTTGGCGCACCTTCGTACGCAACGGGCGACTGCGAGAATGCGGGCGGTCGCTCACAGTGTCCGGGCCCAAGTGGCCGCCGCGCACCGAGTGGAATAGCGTACAGCAGTGCCAGAGCGGACCGCTGAAGCCCCTGTTAAGGTGGCGACCATGCCGTCAGCAGTTCCGACGCGGCGTAGTGCAGATACTACGCCCTGCGACTCGGCCATCCTGTACCTCGATGCACCTCGCCCCTGCCGGCCGCCTTCCATCTTCGGCTTGATGGTGCCGCCTGAGCAGCCAAGCCCGCATCAGGGCGCGGCGGTGCCGGTGCTACCGTCGCAATCCGTCGCTGTCAGCGGTGCTTGGAACTGTCTGGTGTGCTGCGGGTTCCCCGGCGGTCAGGCGTGACAGGGCCCGTTCCACCAGGTGGCGTTGCCGGGATCCGGTGATGGCATCCGGGTCCAGCATTGAGGTGATATGCAGGCCGAACATGACGTTCAGCAGCTCATCGGCTACTGCATCCGGGTCCGCCAAGGTGGCACATTCGCCATCGTACTCTGCCTCTGCGAGGAAACCCATCACCAAGGCCCTCCAGTGCAGCAGTGCGTCCCGCCCCACGGCACGTAGGGGCTCCTCGGTCTGAGCGCGCTGCCAGAACGAGACGGCGACGCGGGCCTCGACCACGGTCAGGGGATTTGCCGGAATGATTTCCAGGCACAGGCCGCGCAGTGCGGCCAGGCCGCGCCGTCCGCAGATGCCAGTCTCGATCCGCTCGTTAGTGCGCTCACAAATCAGCTCATAGGCGGCCAGCAGCAACGCGTCCTTGTTCGGGAAATAGTAGGCCAGCACGCCGGGGGCCGCGTAGCCGCACTCCCGAGCGATGTCGCGCATGCTGGCATTGTCAATGCCGTGACTGGCGATCAGCTGCCAGGTGGTTTCGATGATGGAGCGGCGCCGTTCCTGG
Source organism: Arthrobacter sp. ERGS1:01 (assembly GCF_001281315.1). Lineage (NCBI taxonomy): Bacteria > Bacillati > Actinomycetota > Actinomycetes > Micrococcales > Micrococcaceae > Arthrobacter > Arthrobacter sp. ERGS1:01. The sequence goes on from NZ_CP012478.1 coordinate 130,288, forward strand.
TGATCGACCAACCGTGGCATCATTACTCCTTGTTCGTACGGGGGCCGTCTCCCGGGGGTTGCCCGGATCCTTCAGAGGGCATGGTTCGTCTGGGCAACGGTGGCGGGGGCCCGGTTATTAACCGGGCCCCGCCACCGTAGCACCACGGGGCACGGTGCGGCCGCGGTTCAGCCTCCGCAGTGGCCGGCTGTGCCGCTGTCAGGACCGGCTTGGCTGGCCGTGCAGTGCCCCGGGGTTGACGTGGGCACATTCAGGGTCGGGTTCGCATCGAAGAAGCCGTGGGGCTTCAGGGTGAACCCGGTGGTGTCCACGGGCATGACTGGCCAGTCCTCCGGACGCGGGAAGTGGGTAAGACCGAAGGAATGCCAGACCACGATGTCCTGCCCGTTAATGTCCCGGTCGGCCGCCACAAATGCGGGCAGGCCGGCGCCGCCGGGGTGCTGGTTGACGAAGTCGCCGGCCGCGTACCGCTCGTCCTCGGCGAACTGTGTGACCCACAGGTGATGCCGGGCAAACGTAGCCCGATCGGCTATGGAGGAGTCCTCGGCCATCGCCAGTGTGGGCTGTCCTTCCGGGTAAAGCGTGTAGCCAACCGGGTGGCCCAGGTGGTTCAGGGACGTCGGATTGCTAATGTGCCACACGCGCCCCAGGGCACCGTCCGCGTCTCGCACGGCCGCCGCTTCGGAGGCCAGCACCGTGCGCTTTTGGGTAAACGCGTTGCCGTGCGGGTTCCCCGGGCCTTTCGGCAGGCGCATCAGGTCCAGTTCCTCGACCCGATTGTTTTCGCCATCGACCATCATGTCCAGGCGGGCGTTGAAGAGGTGCTGGTGGAATGGTGCCCCCAAGCCCGGGGCGATCTCCGAGGCGAAGGCATAGTTCTTGTGGGGCAGTGCCGCAGTGAAGACGATTCCGGTGGCTTTCGCCTCGAATTCGATGGTGCCGTCCAGGTAGAGGTACCAGTAGAACCCGTAGTCGTAGTTGCCCACGGTGGTAAAGAAGGAGACGACGAGCCGGCGATTGCGGCGCACTTCGTTGGAATTCGCCCATTCGTCGGTGTGCTTCCACAGGATGCCGGCATCCTCTTCGTGAATGCAGATTCCGTTCTCGATTTCCCGCGGGTTGCCGAAGTCGTCGGCGACGATGGGGGAAAGGTAGGTGATGTCGCCGAGGCAGTCGCAGCCGAGTTTGAGCGAGTTCGCGTCTCGGCCCACCAGGTATTCTCCCGAGTCGAAGTAGTTCTGCCAGCTGCGGTACGGTGCCGGGTCCCCGTACGGGACCACCATTTCGGAGATCGACGCGCGATGGATCAACGGCCGACGGTGACCGGCCTGGGTGTGGTGGATCTGGTGCAACACCAGCCCCTCGCGGGCATCGAAGCCCACGCGCAGGTCCCAGCCGAGCCACGAGAGGTGGTTGCCCTCCAGCGCGAAGCTGGGCCCTTCCGGCTGGGTGATTTCGATGGGTCTCAGGTCGGTGCGCAGTGTCCCGTGGATGGCGGCTTCGGTGTAGTTGCCGTTGACATTCGGGACAGGGACGGGGCCGTCGTCGATGAGGTGGTTTACCCGCCGGTTCTCGATGTCGACGAACGCGACAAGCCCATCGATGGGGTGGGCCCAAGCGTGGTCGCCGGGGTGGTCCTGGCGGAATCCCAGCCCGCGCAGCAGGCGCTTGCCTGTTTCGTTCTCATACTCAAAAACCCCGGCGGACAGTGGGGCCACACGGACCTGAATCGGGGTGAGCCCTCGGCTGGCCAGGGCTGCCTGCCACTGCGGGTCGGCAGAGAGGATCTCCTCGATGATCTCGAACTCCTCCAACAGCACCGGCAGCTGACCATCATGGGAGGGGTCCAGTTCGCGGCTATGGATGACTGAGCTGTCATCGAGGGACACCGATACATCCAGTGAGCGGGATTGGGAGGCGTCCCAGAGCATCACCCGGACCCGGCGGCCCGGGGCCGGGGTGTCGGTGCCGTATAGCTCGGCCTTGGCCGGCTCCAGCAGGCCTAGGTACGCAAATCGAGTGGTGTCGGCGACCAACCCGGCCGCTTCCAGAATGCTGCGCGCAGCCAGGATTTCTTCTGCGGCCAGCTGGTCCAGCGGGTGCAGCTGCGTCATCGCAGCGTCGGTGGTGATGGTCATGGCACTTCCTCAAGTCGATTTTTGATGGTACAACTGTTCAACCAACAATTATGATGTTACCCAGACCACACCGTCTTCGTAAAGCGTCCGTTCGACGCGAATGGAAGGGGGCCGGATATTCCGGGCCCGGAATAGAAAAGAGACAGCAGTGACTCCTCTGGAAACCCAGTCGGCCACCACTGCAGGCCATGACACCCGCCGTCGGCGGGGGCCCGCCACGGTGCTGGTTCTGGCGGCGGTGGCAACCGTAGCGACGCACCTAGCTGGCGCCGCCGGGGCAGCAACCTCGGGCACCGGGCAGGGGATGGCGTGGGTGATGGCGGCCATGGGAGTGGCGTGCCTAGGCTGCCTAGTCCACTTGCGTCGGCCCTCGCACGGTGTCGCGGTCGCGGCGATTCATCTGATGGTTATGTCCACCATCATGGTGGCGATCCACCTGGCTATGGTGGCGGCGGGAGGACCGGTGCACCACCACGGTGGAGGTGCCACGGTCGGATCCGGGGCCGGCGCCGGACATGGCGGGACAATGTTGGCGCTTATTGGTGTCGAACTGGCCTGCCTCGCGGTTGCCGCGTGCGTGAACCGGCACACCTGGCGGACCGCGGAACACTGAATGCCACACCTCGGGGAACCTACAAATAGGGAGATAGACATGACGGAACTGACAAGAATGGTCTGGACGACGCGGGCCGATGGTCTGGACATCGACGGCCGGGCCTTCATTGACGGGGCCCGCAGGCAACCCGCCGATGGAAACGGACGGCCGAGCACGAGTCCCATCGACGGGCGGACCCTGGCCACGCTAGGGTCCTGCGGGGTGACCGAAGTCGAGACCGCCGTCGCGGCAGCACGCCGGGCCTTCCCGGCATGGTCCGGGGCTGGAGCCGTAGCGCGCCAACAGCTGCTGTTTCGCCTGGCCACACTGATGGAGGACAACGCCGAGGAGCTGGCGCTGCTCGAAACCCTCGACAGCGGCAAGCCCATCCTGCAGACCTCTACCGTTGACGTGCCCGGCGCCATCGCGACGCTGCGTTGGTATGCCGAGGCCGTCGACAAGATCGCCGGTGAACTGCCTGTCGTGCCGCCCGGCGCCACAGCCCAGGTTTCACGGGAGCCTCTGGGGGTCGTCGCTGCCATTGTGCCGTGGAACTTCCCGCTGGAGATCGCCATGTGGAAGTTGGCGCCGGCCCTCAGCTCGGGCAACACGGTCGTGCTCAAGCCCGCGGAACAGACGTCGCTGAGCATGCTGCGCGTCGCTGACCTGGCCACCGAGGCGGGGCTGCCTGCTGGTGTCTTGAACATCGTCACAGGTTCGGGCCGCGAGGTTGGCGCCGCGCTGGCGCACCACATGGGCGTCGACGCGATCGCCTTCACCGGCTCCACAGCGGTCTCCCGGACCCTACTGGAGGCCTCGGGGCACAGCAACCTGAAACGGCTAAGCCTGGAGGCCGGCGGCAAAAGCTCAAACATCATCTTCGCCGACACCGCCAACCTTGCCGAAGCCGCCGATAAGGCGGCGTTTGGCGCGTTCTATAACCAGGGTCAGGTCTGCTCGGCTACCTCACGAATCCTCGTCCAGCGTCAGATCCACGACGAGTTTCTGGCCTTGCTACGCAAATCCGCTACCGCCTATGAGCCTGCCAATCCGCTGGCCGGGCTGGAGGGCAACGGCTCTCTGATCTCCAGCGCACACACTGACGAGGTGGCGGCGTGGATCGAGCGTGGGCGTGCCGACGGGACGGTCTTGTTCGGCGGCGGTCGGCGGGTAATCGCCGGCTCGGACGCCTACCTGGAGCCGACGCTCATCGGCGGACTGGCACCCGAGCACGCCCTGCACCGTGAGGAGGTGTTTGGACCGGTGGCCGTCCTGCAGCCCTTCGACACGGAGGAGGAAGCGGTTGCTATGGCCAATGACACCGACTACGGGCTGGCCGCAGCCGTGTGGACAGCCGACCTAGCCAGGGCTCACCGGGTTGCCGCCGCGCTCGTGGCAGGAACCGTATCCGTGAACACCATCGACGCCTTGGGCAACAGCACCCCGTTTGGCGGGTTCAAGCAGTCCGGCTTCGGTCGAGACCTCTCCCTGCACGCGTTCGATAACTACACGGCTCCGAAAACCACCTGGTTCCAGTTCGGATAACTCCATTGGAACAATGAATCGCGCGATTTTCCGGCGATGGCAGTAATGCGCGACCACTGGCCGCACAAAGGCGCCCCCTCGCGCACAGACTTGTCAATCCGGGACAGGGACATTCGGTCGGCGCTCTGTTGCGCAGCGAGCAGAGGGCACTGAACACGAACGACACCACCCACGTGAAAAAGTCATCTACGGTACGCCTGGGTGGCGTCGTTCGTGTTCAGTAGCCGCCACTGGCCCCCGGCGGTATATCGAAATATTCGATGCAGTCCATCAATTTCCAATGCTTTACGTGATGAATCTCACGCTTCTATGCTGAGGCTACCCCACAGCACCGCGTTCCTGACATCTGGTAAAGGAATCGGTAACTGTCCCCGAAAGGAACCCCATGGCACAGTCAACAGGACCGACGGCACTGGCCCAAGAGCAGAGCAAGCATCTGCAAAAGTCCCTCGGCCGACTGGACATCCTCCTCCTCGTGGTCGCGGCCGTCATCTCTATCGAGGTACTTGGACAGGTCTCGGGTTTCGGCGTGGAAACGTTCACGTGGACCCTTGTCCTGGCCATCACGTTCCTGATCCCCTACGGGCTGATCTTCGCCGAGGTCGGCGGCACGTTCACGGAGGAGGGCGGAGTATACGTATGGACGAAGATGGCCTACGGCCGAGTGGCAGCCGCCGTCACAGCGCTGTTCACCTGGGTGACGCAGCCCGTCTGGGTGGGCGGGGCCATGGCGTTCGTCGCCGTCGAGACATGGTCAGGCTATGTGACACCTATCGAAGCTGGCAGCCTTTCCGACTACCTGTTCAAGCTCGGCTTCATCTGGATCACCGTCGGATCGGCCGTCATCAGCCTCAAACGCGGCAAGTGGCTGCCAGCACTGGGTGCCATCCTAAAGATCGTGTTTCTGGCATTCTTTCTGGTCGTCACGGCTCTCTACGGTTTCCAGCACGGTTTCAACGGACTGAACCTGGCTTCCTTCTCGCCAACTCTGGCCGGCTTCCTGGGCGTGACCCCTTGCTGCTGTTCTCCTTCCTTGGCTTCGAATCGGGCAACAGCGCCGCCGGAGAGATGAAGAACCCGGGCCGTGACGTGCCCATCTCGGTGGCTCGCTCCGCCATCATCGCTGCGGCAAGCTACCTGCTGCCGATCCTGGCGATCTTGCTGGTAGTCCCGTTGGACAAGATCACTGGCATCAGTGGGCTCTTCGGAGCCGTGTCGACCGTGTACACGATTTTCGGCCCGGCGCAGCACGCTATGCTGGCCATCTCCGCTGTCGTGTTCTGCTTCGTGCTGGTCTCTCAAGGTGCGGCATGGATGATCATCAGTGACCGCATGCAGGCGATGGCCGCCGCGGACGGATCGTTCTTCGGGGGTTTCTTCGGCCGGTTCCACCCAAAGCTGGGCACGCCCGTGCGCGTCAACACGCTCTCCGGCGTGGTCGCCACAGTGTTCATGCTGGTGGCCATGCAGCTGACCGGCAACAGCGGTGCACTGTTTCAAGTCGTGCTGACCATTGCCATCTCGACCTACCTGCTCAGTTACCTGCTGGCCATCCCGGCCGCCGTGAAGCTGCGCACAAAGTTCCCGAACGAGCCCCGGCCGTTCAAGGTACCAGTCTCTGATCGAGGCTTCTGGATCCTCGGCGCCATCTGCTTCATCTGGGTGCTGCTGGGTTCGTGGGTGGCCATCTTCCCCGGCACACTGGAGGCCGTGTTCGGGATCCAGTACAGTTTCGCCAACATCTGGGGCGTCTCGCAGGGAACGTTCGAACTGTTCACGGTCGGAACCCTACTGTCCATCCTCGCACTAGGGCTGGTTGGATACGCGTGTGGCAAGCCGGTCCGCGACCTGGTCAACGGGGATCTAGGCGCCGGGTCCCCCGTGGATGTGGCGGTCGACGCCGACGCATGAGTCGAGTTCCCGCCAACCGAAGTACCCGATAAACTCAAAGATGATGTCTACCCGGACCAAGTAACTAGCCTAGTCTGTTTAAGTATTTCACCCAAGGCCACACTAAGAAGCCCACTGCGATTGCCATAGTAAAAAGGGCTCTTCAGGATTGAGGGTGTAGAGGGCGTCGCGGCATTGTGAGTCGAAGTTCGTTGAGTTGTTCCAAAACTAGGTGAGGGCCTTAGGAGAGAATCGGATTGTCTAAGATCTGATCCCTCGTCCACAAGGCCCTCGTGAACAACGCTACCTTCCACAGCCCTGACCTGACCACTTTCTGCCGCCTTGACGGCCTCGGCCTAGAAGTCACCGGGCAGTGTTTGTATCCAGACCGTGCGGTTCTTGCCTGCCGCGTGGTGGAACCGGATGAGTGGTGCAAGAAGTGCGGTTCCCAGGGTGTCCCGAGGGATACCGTGACGCGTCGGTTGGGTCATGAACCTTTCGGCTGGCGGCCCACCATTTTGCTGATCAGGCTCCGCCGTTACCGCTGCACCGACTGCGGTCACGTGTGGCGGCAAGACACCTCGAAAACTGCAGCGCCGCGGGCGAAGCTCTCCCGCCGTGGGCTGGCCTGGGCGCTGGAAGGCATCGTGGTCCAACACCTCACCATCGCCCGCGTCGCCGAAGGCCTGGGCGTTACCTGGAACGCCGCGAACAACGCCGTGCTGGCCGAAGGTAAGCGGATACTGATTGATGACCCCCACCGCTTCAACGGTGTGAAGGTCATTGGTGTTGACGAGCATGTCTGGCGGCACACCCGCCGTGGAGACAAATACGTCACCGTCATCATTGACCTGACCCCAATCCGCGACAAAACAGGCCCGTCCCGCCTGCTTGATATGGTCGAGGGCCGCTCGAAACAAGTCTTCGCCACCTGGTTGCATGAGCGCCCACAAGAGTGGCGGGACGGCATTGAAGTGGTGGCCATGGACGGCTTCACCGGGTTCAAAAGCGCCTCGACCGAGGAACTACCCGAGGCCGTCCCGGTCATGGACCCCTTCCACGTCATCCGCCTGGCCGGGGACGCACTGGATGTGTGCCGGCGCCGAGTTCAACAAGCAACATTCGGGCACCGCGGCCGTGCCGGGGACCCGCTGTACAAAGCCAGGCGAACCCTTCACATCGGCGAGGGTCTGCTGATCGACAAGCAACGCCAACGCCTTCAAAACTTGTTCGACGATGATACACATGCTGAAGTGGAGGCCACCTGGGGCATCTATCAGCGCATGATCACGGCCTACCGGGACCCAGACCGGAACCAAGGCAAGAAGCTCATGCAGTCCGTGGTTGACTCCCTCTGCGCCGGCGTCTCGGCCGCACTCACGGAACTCAAAACCCTGGGACGAACCCTCAACCGCCGGGCAGCGGACGTGCTCGCCTATTTCGACAGACCCGGAACATCAAACGGTCCCGCCGAAGCGATCAATGGCCGCCTGGAACACCTCCGCGGATCAGCACTGGGCTTCCGCAACCTCACCAACTACATCGCCAGATCACTACTGGAATCCGGCGGGTTCAGACCGAAACTACACCCTCAATTCTGAAGAGCCTGTTTGATCTGGTCAAAGGTGCTGGATACCTTTGTCTCCTGGCTCAGGATAACGAAGTGTCGCGGAGAGGTGCCTCGAGCATGAGCGGGTTGGGGCGGGGACGGGCTAACCCCGGGTACTCAGGTAACGGCGTTGCGCGTCTTGAATTTGGCTTTGTCCCAGGCGCGGGTGTCGAGGATGTCGCGCAGGATCTCGACGGCATCCCAGACGTCCGCATGGCCGAGGTAGAGCGGGGTGATGCCGAAGCGGAGGACCCCGGGCTCGCGGTAGTCGCCAATGACGCCGCCGGCGATCAGCGCGCTCATGACGGCGTAGCCGTCCGGGTGGCGGAAGCTGACGTGACTGCCTCGGATGGCATGGTCGCGCGGGGTGATTAGTTCCAGGGGGTGGCTGGCGCAGCGCTGTTTAACGAGGGCGATGAACAGGTCGGTCATGGCTAGCGACTTGGCCCGCAGGGCTGCGGGGTCGACGTCGAGCATGATGTCCAGCCCCGTCTCCACCATGGCTAGTGAGGTGATCGGCTGTGTCCCGCACAGGAAGCGGTTGATGGTCGACGCCGGTGCATAGGAATCCGCCATGTTGAATGGCTTCGCATGCGACCACCAGCCGGACAGCGGCTGCCAGAAGCGGTCCTGGTGGCGGGCGTTGACCCAGATGAAGGCCGGGGCGCCCGGACCGCCGTTGAGGTATTTGTAGGTGCAGCCGACGGCGTAGTCGGCATCGGCGCCGTTGAGGTCGACGGCGACTGCCCCGGCCGAGTGGGCCAGGTCCCAGATGGCCAGCGCGCCCACACCATGCGCCTTGGCCGTGACAGCGGTCATGTCCCACATGGCGCCTGTGCGGTAGTTGACGTGCGAGAGCGCCAGGACGGCCACCGAACCGTCCAGGGCCTGCTCCAGCGACAGGTCTTCGTCGATAAGCCGCACCTCGTAACGGATGCCCGTCTCCTGCGCCACGGAGTTCAGGAAGTCCGTGATCCCCTCGGCGATGTAAATATCCGTGGGGAAGTTGTCGCGCTCCGTGACGATGACGCGTCGCTCCGGGTGATCCACCTGCTGGATGCGGATGGCGGACGCGAGGGCTTTGAACAGGTTCAGGCTGGTGGTGTCGGTGACGACAGTTTCGCCGTCTCGACCGCCGATCAGTTTGGCGAGCTTGTCGCCCAGGCGCACCGGCAGCTCGAACCAGCCAGCCGTGTTCCAACTGCGGATCAGCCCCTCACCCCATTCGGTAGCGATGACCTGCTGTGCCCGTTCCAGGGCCCCGACCGGGCGCGGACCGAGGGAGTTGCCGTCAAGGTAGATCACGCCGTCGGGCAGGATGAAGCGTTCCTTGAAGGACGAGAGCGAATCAGTCGAATCGGCGGCAACGCAGGCTTCGCGCGTGCTGAGATCCAAGGGGTGGGTGAGGGTTTCCATAAATTCTCCTGTAGTACCGAAAGCTGTGCGTCTACGCGACGGGTATTGTGTGTTTCAGCTCACAGATTAGAATATGAATCGGGCAGCGTTCACCCCTTCCGAATAATCAATCAAGATTGGAGCCAGTATTGAATCTCAATTCAGAAGTCATCCGTGCGCGCCCCCGTCAATCGAATCCGATTCACTTGGACGAGGCGGACATGGTGATCCTGCGCGAACTCTCCCAGGATGCCCGCACGCCCAATAACTTGTTGGCCAGCCGGGCCGGACTGGCTCCCTCAACCTGCTTGAATCGGGTGAGGGCGTTACGGCAGGCTGGGATCATTCGCGGCTTCCATGCCGACATTGATCTGGGCAGCTTGGGGCTGTACATTTTCGCGTTGATTTCCATCAACGTCCACGGCCAGGCCCGCAAAAACATGCTTGAGTTGGCCCGGGAGCTGCGGGACTTGCCGCAAACGCTCAATGTCTTCGTCCTGGGTGGAGAGCATGATCTGCTCTTGCACGTTGCTTGCGCCAACACAACAGAGCTCCGGGACTTCGTGGCCGCTAACCTCGGCAGCAATCAGGCTTTCGTCAGCACCCAGACCACCCTGATTTTTGAGCACATGCAGCCTACCTCGCGAATTCAAAGCGCCCGCTGAGCGGTTGGTGGAGATCCTCGGGTGCATCTCTCATACCGGGGAGCCCTGGTTGAGCTAGGCCAGCTGGCGACCGGTTCTAGCCCCATTGGTCTGGCGTTTTGGGGACGAGCGGCATCAGAGCGACATAGAATTGGTCCTATGAGCGAACACCTCTTTGATGCGGGCCCCGTCCAACCTTGGGCAGGTGCCTCAGCTGCCGTTGTTGAGCACACGGTGGAGTGGGTTGACACGGATGCGTCGGGGCACCAACACAACTCCGCGATCATCCGTTGGGTCGAATCTGCCGAGGCTGAGCTGTTTCGCCAACTTGCCCTGCCGGACTATTTCCCATCCGCTCCGCGCGTGCACCAGTCGGTGAATTTCCGCGCCAAGGTCTGGTTCGGTCAGCGCGTCACCACCACGATCTGGGTGCAGAAACTGGGTGTTTCCTCTGTGACCTTTGGCTTCGAGGTCAGGGTCAAGCCCATGGGGGAGCGCCCGGGAGGGCTCGCGGCCGACGGCATTGTTGTTGCCGCGCATGTCCCCGCCGGCGGAGACTCCTCGGCACCCTGGTCGGAGCACATTCGTGGCGCGATCACGGAGGCGGTGCCGCAGTGAGCGCTCTTGAGCCGGGCATCCGGCATCATCAATTGATCATCACCCTCTATGGCCTGTACTGTCGGGGCGTCGGCCAGGCAATGCCCGTTTCTGTGCTGATCGACATGCTCGGCGACCTTGGGTATGACGGGGCCGGGGTGCGCTCGGCGGTGTCACGACTGAAAGCCAAAGGTGTCCTGCGGAGCGTGAAGGATGGCAATGTCGCCCAGTACGAGCTCTCCTCGGCTGTTGCTGATTTGTTCGCCGAAGGTGACGAGCGGATCTTTTCTGACGGAACCCCGAATGTCACCCATGGTTGGGCGCTGGCCATTTTCTCGGTTCCCGAGACCTTGCGTAGTCGCCGCCATCAACTGCGCACGGTACTGTCTGGGTTCGGCTTTGGGTCGATGGCTTCGGGTGTCGGAGTCGCCCCGGAATCCGCTCTGGAGCGGACCAAAAAGCGGCTTCAAGCACTGGAGCTTGATCAGTTCGTCGACTTTTTTCGGGGCGACCACGTAGCTGAAGGTGATTTGCGCGCCAAAGTTGCCCAATGGTGGGACTTGGCGGCGTTGGATGCGCAGTTCGTTGAGTTCCTGAGCCTATACAGCGCAACGGCCGACCAATGGGTCGCCCGGATCGGCACCGATCCTGAACGTGCACTTGAGAAATCGACGCCGGAGCTGAGGCGGGAAGCCTTCCGCTCCTACATTCCCATGTTGACCGTGTGGCGGCGGTTTCCCTACAAGGACCCGGGCCTTGCTTCGGAGTACCTCCCTCAAGGCTGGAAGGGGCAGGATGCCAGAAAGGTATTCCTGGAGATTCACCGCCTGCTCGCACCCCTTGCCGAGGCCCATGCCCGGTCCTTGATGGCCTAAATACCCGTCATTGTGTCGGCTCTATTGGATGACGGCAATGCCCTGGATTTCAATCAGGGCTTCTTTCTGCCATAGTCGGCTGACGCCGATCCCTGCCATGGCTGGGTACTCTGAGCCTGCCATTTCGCGCCACAGTCGGCCAATTTCGCGGCCGTTGGCCATGTAGTCGTCGACGTCCGTGAGGTAGATCGTCACGCTGACCAGGTCTTGTGGCTGGCCCCCCGCTTCAATCAGGGTGGTCAGCACGTTGCTCAGTGCCTGTTCGAACTGGGCCACGATGCCGCCCGGAACGATCTGCATATCCGCATTCAATGCCGTTTGGCCGCCAAGGTACACAGTGTTGCCGGCCAGGATGCCGTGGGCGTATCCCGAGGGCTTGGGGAGGGCGGACGGGTTGATGGTCTTGTTGGGCATCATTTTTCCTTTAGTTGGGAAGTCCGTCTCAAAAATACTGTGACATGACTCTCATTTGGTGTTACATTGAGCATATTCGACGATCGTAAATAAGTCGACATATACCTTTGAGGGGAACGGCACCCATGAAACTTGCCACTTTGCGCACCGGTGGATCAGGCACCACGGCGGCCCTGCTGCTGGAGGATGAGGGCTATCTGCCGCTGCCGGCATCCAATGTGGGGAAGCTGTTGGCTCGCCCAGACTGGAAGGCCCAGCTATCCGCCGCAGCGGCAGGGGAGCATTTCGGCGTCGTCTCCCTGGGGGAGGCTGATCTGGCGCCGCTGCTGCCCACGGCAGGAAAAGTTATCTGCTGCGGCGTGAATTATCTCGACCACATCCAGGAGATGGGACGCGAGGTACCTGACTACCCGACGCTTTTCGCCAAGTATGCGGACACGTTGATTGGTGCCAGGGACAGCATTGAGGTCCAGGGCAGTGAGCGTGTGGACTGGGAAGCCGAACTTGCCGTCGTCGTTGGGGCACCCCTTGCTCGGGCAGATGAGGAAGAAGCAACTGCGGCGATCGCCGGATACACCGTTGCCAACGACGTATCCATGCGGGACTGGCAAAACCGAACGCTGCAATGGTTCCAGGGAAAGGCGTTCGACGCCACGACACCCTTGGGCCCGGTTCTGGTCACGGCGGATGAATTCCCCTCCAGCCATGGCTTTGAAGTTAGCAGCCACGTCAACGGCGAACTCGTCCAAAACGGCAACACCGCGGAACTGGTTTTCGGCCCTGCCAAGCTGCTGTCCTATATCTCCCAATTCACCACACTGCGACCCGGAGACGTAGTCCTGACCGGAACCCCCGGTGGCGTTGGTATGGGCATGAAGCCGCCGCGCTTCTTGGCCGACGGGGACGTCCTGCTCACCGAAATCGCAGGAATCGGCCAACTGGAGAACCAGGTCCGAATCCACGCTGTCGCCAACACCACCCACTAGACACCCGATACATCCAATAGGAGTGAAAATCATGAGCGAAACCATTGCCTACCAAACCGAGGGCGATAACTCCATCTACGCAAACGCCGCCGGCGCCGTGGTGCCCGTGGTAACCCGGGCCGGGGAAGAAGACACGAACACCGCCCAGTCCGGCGACTGTATCCGTGTTTCTGGGGTGTCCATCCAGCACACCCCGGCAACGAAGATCTGGTTCGGCCAGGTCTCCAACACCCCCGGCTACCGCTCGCTGCCGCACCACCACGGCGAGGCAGAAACCGGCGGGTACGTGCTGCGTGGCCATGGCCGCATCTACTTCGGCGAGAACTACTCAGAATTCCTGGACATGAAGGCCGGCGACTGGGTGTTCGTGCCACCCTTCATGCCCCACGTTGAGGCGAACATGTCCGTCACCGAGGACCTCGTCTGGCTCACCGCGCGCACGCCGGAAAACCTGGTGATCAACCTTGAGGATGTTCCAGACGAAACTCTGGCCGACTACCGGAGGGCCTAGGGCCTGTGAACAGCGAAACAGCGATCCTGGAAGCCGGAACCTCGGAGACTTTCCTCAGAGCCATCGAACTCACCTCGGTGGCGCCGCAGGTCCATGATCTGGCTTTCGAAGCCACCACACAGTACGTGCCCTGGCCCAAGTCCTACGGTGGGGACATGGTCGCCCAGTGCGCCGCGGCCATGATGCGCTCCGTGGAATCAGACCGCAAGCTGCATTCCATGCACAGCTATTTCATGCGTCCCGTCGACATTGGTGCCGCAGTCCGCTACGAAGTGGAAATCCTGCGCGACGGGCGCGGCTACTCGACCCGCAGTGTCAGGGGCTATCAGAACGGCAAAACTGTGTTCGCGGCCATGGGTTCCTTCCACGTCCCGGAAGCCGGGTCTGAATACCAGCCTGCCATGCCGGCTGCGGTGGATCCGGAGTCTCTGCGCAGTGCGGCAGAAGTGCTCGATGGTGTCCCGGGTCCGGCGGCCGACTATTGGGCCAACGGACGAAGCTTCGACATGCGACACATCCCCGGTCCCGTGTACGTCCAGGTTGAGGGCGAGGCAACGCCAACGCAGGCCATCTGGGTGAAGGCCTTTGACAGTTTGCCCGACGACCCGGATCTGCACCGCACGGCGTTGGCCTACGTGTGCGACTACACCATCCTGGAACCGCTTCTGCGGGTCAACGGGCTCAGCTGGACATCGCCCGGACTTGTCACCGCAAGCCTTGACCATTCCATCTGGTTCCACCGCGACGGCCGGGCCGACGACTGGGTGCTCTACGCCCAGGAAGCCGTTTCCGGCCAACACAACAGGGGCCTAGCCATGGGCCGGTTCTTCTCCCGGAACGGCACGCTCCTGGCTACGGTCGCCCAAGAGGGCATGGTCCGAGCCTAGAACCGACCACCGGTCCTGTCCCACACCGCGTATTGACTTTGAAAGGAAATGGCCATGACATTGACGACATCGGCCCATGTGGACTCATTCACCCGCGATCATCTTCCACCCGCCGACTCCTGGCCCATCTTGGAGTTCACCCTTCCGGAGCTGCAATACCCGGAGCGGATGAATGCTGCTACGGTGCTGATCGATGACGCCGTCGCCCTATTTGGCCCCGACCGTCCGGCCCTCCATACACCGGATGGCACCACCTGGACTTACGGCCAGCTGCTTCGACACGCCAACCAAGTGGCCCAAGTACTGACAGAAGACTTCGGCGTCGTGCCCGGAAACAGGGTGCTGCTACGCGGCCCCAACAACCCGTGGCTCGTCGCCGCCTGGCTGGGCGTCCTCAAAGCTGGCGCCGTGGTGGTCACCACGATGCCCATGCTCCGAGCCTCAGAGATTTCCATACTGATCGGGCTCACCCAGCCGGCCGTGGCCATCACCGACCACCGCTTTGTCGAGGATCTTCACGCGGCTGCCGGGCAGACGCTGCCGTTCATGACCTACGGAGCGGACCACGCCGGTGACCTCACCGCCCGCTGTGCCGCCAAGAGCGGGACGTTCACCAACGTCGATACGGCAGCCGACGACGTCGCCCTTCTTGGCCCGACCTCCGGCACCACAGGCACGCCGAAGGTCACCATGCACTTCCATCGGGATATTCTCGCGAACGCGGACACGTTCGCCCGGTACCTGCTGGAACCCACTCCGGATGATGTCTTTGCCGGATCACCGCCGTTGGCCTTCACCTTTGGCCTGGGCGGACTGGTCGTCTTCCCCTTGCGGTTCGGCGCCTCATCACTGCTGACGGAACGTGCCGCACCCCTAGAATTGGCCGAAGCGGCGGCTGCAGCCAATGCGTCCATTCTGTTCACGGCCCCTACTGCTTACCGGGCCATCCTCAAGGAAGGCCGCGGCGATCTGCTGAGCCGCCTGCGTATCGCAGTTTCCGCCGGCGAGCACCTGCCCAAGGAGACCTGGCAGCACATCTTTGACGAAACCGGGGTGAAACTGGTCAATGGTATCGGGGCCACCGAAATGCTGCACGTCTTCATCTCGGCAGCGGGGGAGGACATCCACCCCGGCGCCACCGGTGTGGCCGTCCCTGGCTACCGGGCCCTGATCCTGGATGACCACGGTGCTGAGGCTGCGCCGAATGAAGCCGGCAGACTGGCAGTGATCGGCCCCACCGGTTGTCGGTACCTCGATGACCCCCGCCAAGCCAACTACGTCCACGACGGTTGGAACGTCACCGGGGACACGTTCTTGCGAGACGACGACGGCTACTTCGTGTACCAGGCACGCTCGGACAACATGATCGTCTCTTCCGGTTACAACATTGGCGCCCCGGAAGTGGAAGCTGCCATCAACGAGCACCCCGACGTCGTCGAAAACGCCGTCGTAGCCCGTCCTGACGAGGAACGCGGCTCCGTGGTGTGCGCCTTCGTGGTCCTGCGAGACGGAGTAGACGGCGACGCTGCCAAGCGCAAGGAAATCCAGGACTTCGTCAAAGCCACCATCGCTCCCTATAAATACCCCCGTGACGTGCGGTTCGTGACCGAACTGCCGCACAACCCCAGCGGAAAACTGCAGCACTTCCGGCTGCGTGAAGCCATCGCCAAGGAACGCGAATTCCAAAGTGGTGCTTCCTCCGTTGATTCCGCACAGGCCCCTGCGATGGCCGATGCCTTCACCCAAAACTCTCGATAGGACCGAAAAACCATGAAGATCGCAATTGTTGGCGGCGGCCCCGGTGGGCTGTACTTTGCCGCATTGATGAAGCAGCTGGACCCCTCCCACCAGATCACCCTGTGGGAGCGCAACGCCGCCTCCGACACTTTCGGATTCGGTGTCGTCTTCTCCGATGAAACCCTCGGCGGCATCGGCAACGCAGACCCCGTCGTGGCCGACTACATGAGCAGGCGATTCGCACGCTGGAGCGACATCGACATCCACTTCAAGGAGCAGATGACCACGGTCGGCGGGCAGGGCTTTGCCGCGATGAGCCGCAAGGAACTGCTGCAACTGCTCCAGCGGCGCACGCTGGAACTCGGTGTGGACGTCCGCTTCAGCACCATGGCACCCCCGGTGGAGGACCTGGCCTCCGGCTACGATTTGGTGCTCGCAGCCGACGGTGTCAACTCCCAAATCCGGGCCAAATACGCTGACACCTTCAAGCCGTCCCTGGATGTGCGCGGCAACAAGTACATGTGGCTGGGAACCGACAAGGTCTTTGAGGCGTTCAAGTTCTTCGTCAAGGAGACCCAATGGGGTGTCATGCAGATCCACGGCTACCCCTACTCCGATGAGGGTTCGACATTCATCGCCGAAATGTCCCCGGAGGTCTGGCACGCCGCCGGCTTCGACGAGACGGCTAACGATGTCTTCGCCCCCGGCGTCTCCGATGAAAAAGCAGTAGCGAAGATCCGTGACATTTTCGCTGAGGAACTAGCCGGGCACCAGGTGCTGACCAACAACTCGAAATGGCTGAACTTCACCACCGTGCGCAACGAAAACTGGCGCAATGACAACATCGTGCTGCTCGGCGATGCTGCCCACACCGCCCACTTCTCCATCGGCTCAGGGACCAAACTGGCCATGGAAGATGCCCTTGCCTTGGCCGCCTGCCTGCACGAACACGCCAGCGTGGATGCAGCCCTGTCCGCCTACGAGGCCGAGCGACGCCCCGTGGTCGAATCCACTCAGCGTGCCGCCCAGGCCTCATTGGAATGGTTCGAGAACATCGGTCAGTACAAGGACCAGGATCCCGCCCAGTTCTGCTTCAACCTGCTCACCCGCAGTCGCCGCATCACTTATGACAACCTGAAGTTGCGCGACCCCGACTTCGCCCATCACGTGGATGCGAACTTTGCCGCCTCCCAGGGATTGGACCAGGTCGCCCCAGCCATGTTCCAGCCGTATCAGATCGGAAGCCTGGAACTGAAGAACAGGATCGTCGTCTCACCCATGGACATGTACTCCGCGGTCGACGGCGTCCCGGGCAATTTCCACCTAGTCCACCTCGGCAGCAAGGCCATGGGCGGGGCCGGGCTGGTCATGACGGAAATGGTGTGTGTCTCCGCCGAGGGCCGCATCACCCCCGGCTGCAGCGGCCTGTACACCGACGCCCAAGGTGACAGCTGGGCGGAGATCGTGGACTTCGTCCACACCCAGTCCACCGCGAAGATTGGCGCCCAAATCGGACACTCCGGCCGCAAGGGCTCCACGAAGCTGATGTGGGAGGGCATTGACGAGCCCTTGGCCGAGGGCAACTGGTCGGTCACCGGCCCGTCCGCCGTCCCCTATGGCCCCGCCAGCCAGGTCCCCCGGGAAATCACCCGTTCCGAAATGGATGAGGTCCGCGAACAGTTCGTTGCTGCGGCCCGACGCGCTGACGTTGCCGGCTTCGACCTCCTGGAAGTGCACGCCGCACACGGCTACCTGCTCTCCTCGTTCCTCTCGCCGCTGGCCAACCAGCGCACCGACGAATACGGCGGCAACCTGGAGAACCGGCTGCGCTACCCGCTGGAAGTGTTCGACGCCGTTCGTGCTGAGTGGCCGACACACAAGCCGCTGACCGTGCGCATCTCCGCCACAGACTGGTGCGAACGCGGCAACACGGCTGATGACGCCGTGGAGATCGCCCGCGCGTTCGTGACCCATGGCGCCGCCGGCATTGACGTCTCCACCGGCCAGGTCGCCAAGGAGGAAAAGCCTGCCTATGGGCGCAGCTACCAGACTCCCTTTGCGGACAGGATCCGCCAGGAGGTGGCCGCCCCGGCCGGTGCCGCCGTGATCGCCGTCGGCGCCATCTCCTCCTACGACGACGTCAACTCGATCCTGCTGGCAGGGCGAGCGGACCTGGTGGCCTTGGGCCGTACGCACCTGTACGACCCGCAGTGGACCCTGCACGCCGCCGCCGAACAGGACTTCAAGGGCGACTCCGCCGCCTGGGCCCTGCCGTTCCAAGCCGGCAACCGCAAGCCCCCGAGCGCCCGGACCGACGCCGTCCGCCCCCGGCTGTCCCTGCTCAAAGAACCGGAGACCGATAGCACGCCGGTGCATGTGCGCTGGACCCCGTCTAAGGCCGCTGAGGAGGTCCTTGCCCGTAGGAATTAGATGCCGGCGGCATCCCCTCACCTCCCGGCGTACTGCGGCCACGCAGCCGGCGCACCGCGGCCAAGGAGCGGATAGAGCCCGCCGCCAGGCCAATGGACCCATCTCTATCTGTTGTTGACCGGCTGTACCGCCGACGCTGCGACGCCGGTGGGCCCGGACGTTTACACCCGACTCGGGACGAATGAGGCTTCCGGGCCCGGCACCGGTGCATCCAGACCCCAGTGGTCTTGCACACTGGCCGTGCTGCTGGTTGGCACCTTCAGCATCAGCGCACCCGGCGACATTGCCGGCGGCAAGAGGGAGGGCTCCACCTCGGCGGTGGTTCTGGCACAGGCTCGGAGCGGCCGCGCCCCTGAACCCAGGGCTGCACAGCCTCTTCGGGGTGCCCGGCGTTTAGACCTTCGCAGTGGGCCGATAGCCGCCTCTCATTGACGGTCGAATCCTGACGAGCCATCACCGAGGGACTGCTGTTAGGCACCCACTCATGCCGGCTTTGGTGCGACCACCGGCCACCCATTGGGGTCCGATGGACCGGGTAACTCTGTCACTCCGCCTGGGTCAACTCCTAGAAGACAGAAGCTTGGTATGCCGAAATGCAGATTCCACCCGTTTGTATTTCGCTCATTCAAGCGAAAATTGCCGTCATAACAAGGATTATTGCCTAAGAGCATTGACGTTGATTATTTTTGGGTATACGTCAATCGCATCGGGCCAAGGACGTCCGGTGCGAATGATGGAGGGAAGACTGACGTGGTTGAACGAGAACCGAGACTTACCGAAACGGGTCGGGCTGCGATGTGTGCAGCGAACGGGCCGCGACATCCATGAGTTGAAACGGTGAGCGCGGCAACGGTGACGCCGCCGCGGGCGGTGGCATTGGCCGGCAGGTTGGAGCGTGACTCTGCCCTAGCCGAAAACCGCGGCCTCGGGGTCGATGGCCTTCGCGACCCGAGCCGCCCCTTGGTTTTGGCCCCAGTTGGGTGCTTGCCCACGAGAGGGGGAGATGGTCCTGCTGCGCGACCATGAAGGTCGTCGTGAGGACGGTCGCATCGAGGCGTCCGGCCGCAGTCAGGCACCACGGACGAGCGTTGACATGCACGGCCAGATTCTCTTGCCCGGCTTGATTTCCATGCACAGTCACGTCGCTGGCGGCGGCGGCACCCGCGGCTACGTCGAGGGCAATCTGACCCCATGAGCAAGGGCGCACACTGCGCAGGGCCCCAGTTCCTCAACGCCATGGTCCTTCTGGAGGACCTGCGAGGAGGACTGGACACCATGACGGCCTGAATCTGGCAGAAATCCTCCGGGCGGATGCACCACGCAGGTCGAAATGTCCAAGGGTCTGCGGTCGATGCAGTCCTATGTGGCGTTGCCCGCGGTTTGGGATCCGCGGCTACCCGTCGGGGGCGGTTCCGGGATGAAGCGGATTCTGCGATCTGGAAAGGGGCACCAACGACCAAGCATTGTTCGACTCAGTTCCCGAACCCATGGCCGAAATCCAGGCGAACCTGGCCTACACGGACATCAACGGGTCGACGACGGCCGGATTCTGCCCATGATGGCTCCGGCAACCAACGCGGTGCACACACCGAGACATTCGCGGCCATGAAGGCTGCCCGCCCAAAGCTTCATGGCTGCAATTCACCTTCAGGCTGGCTACGGCCGGGCCCCGCAACCTGACAAGGTAGCGATGAATAGGTTGTGGGGCAACGATGAGATCCCGTGGCTCCACAGCTTGGGACTCTTCGGCGGCTCAGTCCGGGTCTTTGGCGCCATCTGCTAGGCATCGATTTTGAGCGGGATCTCCCGTTGTTGGCCAATCCGTTCTTCACCTTCGCCAACTGCCCGTCGGGCACGGGCGCCGGCGTCACTCCGGCGCAGTGGCCCTGGCCGGAGGTCCTCGGCGCAGGCGTCAACTCCGGCATCGGCCTGGACACGCACTCGAACGATTACATCGAAAACCTGAAGCTGGCCGTATCTATGGCCGGATCCGGGCCGATTTCCTGGGCGACTCGACGCCTGTGCCCATGGTCCGGCATCTATCTGGACAGCTGTCGAACCGCACGCTGGGCGGCGCACGTGGATCGGGCGCGAAGACATCGGCCGCATCGCCGTGGGAGCCAAGGCGGACCTCACCAGCGTCGATGTCAGTGGCCTGCTCGTCGGTGTTGGAACTGTTCCCCGCGAACCCTTGAACCACCTCATGTATGCCAACGGCCTCTCCGTCAGAAACGTCATGACTGATGGCCAATGGCAGGTGCGCAACGGCGCGCTAACAATCGTCGACGAGGCGCGCCTGGTGCGCGACGCTGGCAAGGTCGTCCAGAGAATCTGGGACCAGATGGACGCGGACGGGGTTTTTGTAGACGAGCCCCGGAGCGACCTCGTGCCCGCTGCATCCGGTCACGTGTAGGGCACGGATACGCCCTGGTTTCGCGGCGTGAGCCACCGAGTCGACCGTTCGCCTATTTTTTCTTTTGCTCATCCTCTGTACCATTCAACGAATTTGGAGTCATATCAATGAAGAACAATGCTCCCGGGTACCAACCCTCTGGCGCAAGCTCATGGCGGCCGCAGTGCTGAGCACCGTGATAGCCGGCACAGCAGCGTGCGGAGGACCGGCACAGACGGCGTCCACTCCGGCATCAAACGGCAACGCTCCCTTGGCCGCCTGGTGCCGGCCAGCATCAGAGCCAAGGGCACGATCGTCGTTGGAACCCAACCCGATTTTGAACCGGCCGATTTCACACCCATCGGCGAAAACGGTGTCAAGGGTTTCAATATTGACCTCATGGATGCGATGGCCGCCAAACTGGGGTTGAAAGTCACCTACCAGAAAGTGCCATTCGACCAACTACTCGTCGGTGTACAGACCGGCAAATTCGACGCTTCGATTGCCGGCATGACGGACCGCAAGCAACGCCAGGCAAATGTTGACTTTGTCGACTACCAGGTTGCCGGAACGGTCTTCATGGTGGCCAAAGGTAACCCAAAGAACATCACCGGAGACGCCAATGGTGGCTGCGGTATTAAGATCGGCGGCGTTAAAGGCAACGATGACGAGCGACTGGTCGGCCTGATGGCAGCGGCGTGCACCGCGGAGGGCAAGCCGGCCCCGGAGTTGGTCACGTTCCCCACAGGCAGCGACAAGAACCTGGCGCTCACCTCCGTGTTGATGCCATTTTCTGGCCTGATATGGCGGTCTCGGTGATCCAACGCGAGACCGGTGGAAAGCTTGAATCCGTGCCCGTGAATTTCGAGCCGAAGGTTTACCTCGGGATGATCTTCGACAAGAAGAATGCTCAGCTGCGCGATGCGTTCCTGAAGGCAACGGAGGCAATGCATGCCGACGGCAGCTACGACGCAATCCTGAAGAAGTGGGACGTCGCAGTCATCAACCTGCCCAAGCCGGCGTCAATCTGGCCACGTCATAATCCATCCGGAGGGCGGGCGGCTATACAAACCAGCAAGCCCTCCGGATTCCCAATCGCAAAATAGGACAGGTTCATGATAATTTTCTCGAACGATATTTCCTGGGGTGGCATCCGACATGACAGTTAAGAGCATCCGCATCCGACAGGAGCCGGGAATTGCAGGAGAGACCCCGGAATTTATTTCCCCCGGCCCGGCTTTGGGC